>JADGNP010000162.1 GCA_017883425.1 Candidatus Sulfotelmatobacter sp.
GACGAGCGCGCCACCATGACCAACATGGCGGCGGAGATTGGCGGATTTACCGGCATCGTCGCGCCCGACAAGAAGGCGGTGGACTTCCTGGTGGAGCGGCGCGGCATGGAGCGCAAGAAAGCTGAGGCCATGATCGAGGGCCTGTACAGCGATCCCGGGGCTCAGTACGCGCATGTGATCGAACTGGACGCGGCCGAGATCACGCCGATGGTGGCAACGCCGGGTGATCCGGGGAATGGCAAATATGTTCGCGAGTTGAATACGCCCGTTCCGGTCGAGATCGCCTACGGCGGCACGTGCACCGCGGGCAAGAACGAAGACATGGATATGTACGCTGCCGTGCTTGCCGACGCGCTCAAGCAAGGCAAGCACGTGGCCGATTCGGTGAAGTTCTACATTCAGTTCGGATCGCAAGAAACGCGCGAGTATTGCCTGCGCAAGGGATATCTGGAGGTTTTTCAGAAGTCCGGAGCGCAGGTGATCGAGCCGAGTTGCGGAGCCTGCATCAATGCCGGGCCGGGAGTTTCGACGCGTCCCGACCAAGTCGTGATCAGCGCGCAGAACCGCAACTTCCCCGGCCGCAGCGGGCCGGGACAGATGTACCTGGCATCTCCTTTGACCGTGGCGGCGAGCGCCGTGGCTGGATACATCGTGGAGTACGAGCCCAGCGAGAAGAAAGAATTGGTGGGGGCGTAGAAAATTTAGAATTCTCGGGCGCTCATTTCTCAACACTTTTGGCTTGCGTGCCGGCGGCGACGGTCCAGCGCTCCTCGAAGTTCGAACTACCAAGTCTTGATGGCAGGCAAACTGTCCGGTACCATGATTTGCCTATATCTTTTTCCGACGATTCCCGTCCAAGGTGGATATGCACAAACACTCCGTGTGCCTGCCGCTGCTCCTGCTCGTAACTCTATCGCTGGGAAATGCTCAAACGCCCTCCGCGCAGCCGTCGTCCGAACCCGCATTGCCCTACAGCCCCAGTCTCGACGTTTCCTCGATGGACAAGTCGGCTGACCCTTGCGTGGATCTCTACCACTATTCCTGTGGTGGCTGGCAGAAGAACAATCCCATTCCGCCGGACCAGACTTCGTGGTCGGTCTACGCCAAGCTCTATCAGGACAATCTGACCTTCCTTCGTGGAATGCTCGAACAGGCGGCACAGCCGAATGAGCAACGCAATGCCGTGACGCAGAAGATTGGCGACTTCTACGCCGCCTGCATGGACGAGAGCGCAGTGGAAAAACGAGGCCTTTCTGCCATTCAGCCGGAACTCGACGCCATTGCCCAAGTCCAGTCGGCGAAGGATCTCACGCCCCTGGTGGCGCGGCTGCAACTCACCTACTTCCGGTATTCCTACACCAGTTCCATGCTGTTTTCAGCCGGTTCGATGCAAGATCCAGATGACTCCGAGCGCGTGATCGCCGATGTTGATCAGGGCGGCCTGGGCATGCCTGATCGCGACTACTACACCAAGGATGACGCCAAGTCGAAAGAAACGCGCGAACACTACCTCCAGCATGTGCAGAGAGTTTTCGAACTGATCGGGGACAGCCCAGCCACCGCCAAGCAAAACACCGAGACGGTCATGCGCTTGGAAACAGCCATGGCTAAGGCGTCGCTCACGCGCGTCGAGCGCCGCGACCCGCATAAGCTGGTTCACAAAATGAAGGTCACCGACCTGGTCCAACTCGCGCCGAACTTTGATTGGGTCGCGTACTACCGCGAGATGCAATATCCCGACTTTCCCATTCTCAACGTCGATGCGCCCGAGTTCATCAAGGAACTCAACACACTCCTTTCCTCCGAACCGATCAACAGCTGGAAAACGTACTTGAGATTCCATGTGGCCGACACAGCGTCTCCGTATCTTTCTGCGAAGTTCGTCGAGGAAAATTTTGAGTTCTACCGCAAGTACTTGCGGGGCGCAAAAGAGATGCAACCGCGATGGAGACGCTGCGTGCAGTACGTCGACTATGACTTGAGCGAGGCGTTGGGTCAGGTTTATGTGGCCAGAGTCTTCTCCCCCGAACTCAAGCAGAGCACGGTCGACATGGTGCGGCGCATCGAGGACGCCATGGGCCAGCGCATTCGCGCGCTCGACTGGATGAGTCCGGAAACGAAGCAGCAGGCCTTGACCAAGCTGGCAGGAATCCGCAACAAGATTGGCTATCCCGATAAGTGGCGCGACTACAGCTCGGTGAGGATCGTGCGCGACGATTTTGCCGGCAACGTCGAGCGCACCCATCAGTTCGAGAGCCGCCGCGACATTAACAAGATCGGCAAACCCGTCGACCACGGCGAATGGGATATTTCTGCTCCCACCGTGGATGCCTACTTCAATCCTCAGATGAACGACATCAACTTTCCTGCCGGCGTGCTGCAGCCGCCGGTCTTCGACTCGAAAATGGATGCTGCTCCCAATTACGGCGACACCGGCGGCACCATTGGCCACGAACTCACCCACGGCTTCGACGACGAAGGCAGCCAGTTCGATGCCAAGGGGAATCTGAAAGATTGGTGGACGAAGGAAGACCGGGAGAAGTTCGACACCCGCACCAAGTGCGTGGAAGATCAATATTCGGGATATGTTTCGGTGGAGGATGTGCACGTCAACGGCAAGCTGACCTTAGGCGAAAACGTCGCCGACCTGGGCGGCGAGATTCTTGCTTACATTGCGTGGAAAGATGCCACCAAAGACAAGAACTTGCAGCCTATCGATGGCCTTACCCCGCAGCAGCGTTTCTTCATCGGATTTGCGCAGTGGGACTGCGCGAATGAACGTCCCGAAGACTTACGCATGCGCGCCATGACCGACCCGCATTCTCCCGCGCGCCACCGCATCAATGGAGTGGTGGTAAACATGCCCGAGTTCGCGGAGGCGTTCTCCTGCAAGCCGGGCCAGCCCATGGTGAAGCCGGCCGCAACCGTGTGCAGGGTCTGGTAGCGGGTTGAGCCCGTGGCGCGATTGAAGAGGGTTCAGGGTGAAGTCTGTGAGCCGGACTCGCCATCACTCTGTGCGATCTCTTAGCCGGTTGCGAGCCCGCCGAGAAGTTTCGACCTTTGCTAACCTGCGGTGCTCCGGAGAGTCTGATCTTTCGAGGGGAACCACATGAACCGCTTTCGCCTATTCCTCGTTTCTTCCATCACCATCAGTTTCGTTATTGGCGCAGCGGCATTCCGAAGTGGCTCTCCTGCGCCTTCAACCTCGGCAGGTTCCGCCGCCGGCTCGCTGTATCCGTCGACGCCGATGCTCGAGCCGCGGTCGGGACACACTGCAACTCTCCTGCCCGACGGCAAAGTTCTCATCGCGGGAGGCATGCGACGCAATCAGGATTTCTACAAGTCTGCCGAACTCTACGATCCGGCCACCGGCAAATTCCAGCCCACGGGCGAGATGAACGAGCGGCGCGTCGGCCACGCTGCCGTGCTGCTGCGGTCAGGCAAGGTTCTGATCGCGGGTGGGTGGATCGGCCGTGGAACCACCGACTCAGCTGAACTGTACGACCCGGTAACGGGCAAATTCACCGCGATCTGGAAGATGACCACGCGGCGCGCGCGGGCGAGCGCGACGCTGCTGGGAAACGGTAATGTGCTGATTGCGGGCGGTGCGGATCACGACGGTCCCGACGGCGCAATCTCTTCGGCAGAAATCTTCAGTGCCAACACGCTGCGATTTCAGCCGACGGGCTCCCTGCACCGTGCGCGTTTGGGACAAACGGCGACCCTGCTCAACGATGGGAGGGTCCTCCTTGCCGGAGGCGGCGGTGGAGGGCTCATAGCTCGTGCAGAGTTATATGACCCGAAGACCGGAACCTTCAGCGAAACCGGTAGTCTGAATACTCCGCGCCATAAACACACCGCCGGTCTGCTACCCGATGGACGAGTGCTGATTGCTGGTGGCTCCGACGAGCGCGACTGGAACGGCAACTTGAACAGCGCCGAAATCTACGACCCGCGCAGCGGCAGGTTCTCCGTGGCCGCCTCGCTGAACGACAGCCGCTTCAAGTTGCCGGAGGAAGCGGTGCAATTGCCGTCGGGAAAACTGCTGGTCGCGGGCGGGAGCAAGGAAGCCGAGATCTTCGACCCCGGGAACGGCAAATTCGTCGTGGTCGCTGGCCAGATGAACGACCGGTGGCACTTCATGACCGAAACGAAACTGCGTGATGGCAGTGTGCTGTTGGCGGGCGGCTATCCTAATGGCGATCAGGCCACGACCCAGACCTGGATTTACCGCCCCTAAGCATCTCCTTGTAAGTGGTTGAATTCAGCCAGGATGGCTGAAATGAGCCACCCCGATACCTGCAACTTTTCTTTGCCTTTCGCGTTCAAATAGATAGTGGCTGTGGTTAGTGATCGGTGGTCTAAGGCGACCACAAAGACCACAGTCCTCAAGAAGGTTTCCGGATCCGATCAGAACTCAGTGAATCTGGAACCAGGGAGTCCATTATGCGTTATCTGAAATATTTCGCGTTGCTGGCAGTGCTGATGTTGCCGCTTGCTTACTCGCAGGCCCAGGTGGAAGCGGGAGTTGCCGTTGGCAGCAACCCGGGTTACGCCGATCAAGGCCGGGCCGATCAAGGCCGGGCCGATCAAGGCCGGACCGATCAAGGATATGCCGATCAAGGATATGCCGATCAGGGCTATGCCGATCAAGGATATGCCGATCAGGGCTATGTCAACGGGCCGCCGGTATGTCCGTACGGTTACTACTCCTATTACCCCTATGGCTGCGCACCTTACGGCTTCTACGGTCCGCGGTGGTTTGTAGGCGGAGTGTTCATTGGCGCTGGCCCCTGGTATGGCTGGGGCCATGGTGGATACTGGGGTCGTTCGGGGTATTGGGGTCGCGGCGTTTACGGGCGCGGCTACGCAGGGGGTTACGGACGAGGCTATGCGCGCGGAAGCTACGGGCGCGGCTATGCCGGTAACTATGGCCGCGGGAACTACGCACGAGGCTATGCCGGGAGTGGTGGATTCCATGGCGGAGGCGCCGTTCGCGGCAGTGGTGGCTACCACGGCGGAGGTGGATCTCGAGGTGGCGGTTCCCACGGTAGCGGCGGATCCCGAGGTGGCGGCGGCTTCCACGGTGGCGGTGGATCCCACGGTGGTGGACACCGGTAACGGACTCCTACACTTGAGACGCGACAACGGCTGGCAGCACTGCGCTGCCAGCCATTTTTCTATGGCCCATCCCAAGGCCCCCAACCCAGATCTGACCTGATGCAATTTCTACAGCGTTTGCGCCGCCTGCCCTCGTGGTTTTTGCAGTTCTTTCAGAGATGGGAAGGAGTTCGGGGCCACGAGCGTGCGTTCCGGCGGTTGCGAACCGGCATTGAGGGCTGAGACCAGCAACTGCATAGCGTCGCCGACAAGGGGTGGGGAAACTACCGTGGCCGCAAGCCGTCCCTGGCGAACCCATTCCTGGCCGGAGCGGGGAACGCCATCGCATCCGGTGAGGGGAAGGCGCCGCCAGGCATCGCGCTCGCGCAAATCCCCCAATTCTTCAAAGGCGCGGCGCGCTCCAATGGCCATGTCATCGTTCTGGCAGGCGACCATGCTGACATTGAGCTGTCGCGACGTACTCAGCGACAACCATGACTTGACGGCGTGATAGCCGCTGTTCTGCGTCCAGTCGCCCCTGAGGGTTTTCACGTCGACGCGTGGCGGCTTGGCCGCGAGCATGCCCTTGGTGCGGACTTTGGCCACATCGCGGCCTGAGGGGCCTTCGATATAGAGGACGCATCCCTGCTCACCGATGAAGGCGGCGATCTGCTGGCCCTGAATCTTCCCAATTGCCTCGTGGTCCGAAAGAATCGCGAAAACGGGAACCAGGGCGTGTTGCCGCAGCTGCGGAATGTAGTCCACATCGGTGTTGATGATCGCCCAGGCGATGCCGGCGCCCACCGCAGCCTTTGCGATCTGAGCCATGCCTGTGCCTACAGGTTCGGCCAGGATGGCATCGGGACGTTTGGATGGGTCTTGGATGAAACCGAGAATCTGCTGCGTCTGCTGCACGGCGTCGTTGCCGGAGTAAATGATCTGAACGCTGGCCCCGAGTTTGAGCGCGGCCGCCTGGGCCGAGGCCGCCTGTTCGAGCTGATACTCGTTTTCGTCTGTAATCAGGGAAACCAGAACGTTGAGTTTGGTCATGGAGGCGCGCTTTCACCGGTGGTCGCACAGCACGTCTGCGATCATTAACTCATTCACATGTGTGCGCGCCAAATTACTTCGGTCATGAGGCGTTGGGCATCTGGCTTCGGGACAGGGACGGGGAAGCGAGGCAGGCGGGGGACGCGGACGCAGGCCCTGTACCAGCCGCCTCGGTTCTTGCTAGAATGTCCGGTCACAAAACCGCCGCGGTAGTAAAATGAAAGCCAAGATCTCAGGAGACTGACACCCTTATGGCCTACGTGATTGCTGAGCCGTGCATCGGAACCAAAGACACCGCATGCGTGGATGCGTGTCCGGTGGACTGCATTCATCCCAAGAAAGACGAGCCCGCGTACGCGACCGAGGAGTTGCTATATATCGATCCGGTGGAATGTATTGACTGCGGCGCCTGCGTTCCGGTGTGCCCGGTCTCGGCCATTTTCGCCCTCGACGACTTGCCGGAGAAATGGAACGCTTTCACCGAGCGCAATGCCAAGTACTTCGGGCGGTAAGACAGCTCTTGGCTCTTAGCCTTTAGCTCTTAGCTGAACCATGGGCGCGCGCCTTCTTGTTTCCGATTCAGAGTCTCCTGCAGGCCTGCCCTCGATGCGAGTTGGTTTTTTGTCGTTCTCCTTACTCTTTCTCTTACTCCCCTCCTGAAACGTTTTTCGGCGCCCGACCACTATGAAGATGCACGGGTGGAGTCCGACGACGCATCGCGTTGGCGGCAAGTGGGCCATCCGGCGTGGATTCTCGAATCCATGAAGGGAGAAATCATGACGAAGATTGGCACGGGGATAGTTCTGATCCTTATCCTCTTCGCGGTTGGTTGTTGCAGTCCTGGAAACATCGGGTCGGTTCCGGTGACTCTGGACGGCCAGCAAACCGGGATGTGGTGCTGGGCCGCCAGCGGACAGATGACCATGAACTACCTGCATTCCGCCTCCAACGTGCAACAATGCGACGAGGCCAACAAGGAATTCGGCCGCACAGATTGCTGCAACTCTCCGGTGCCCAACGCGTGCGTGAACGGGGGATGGCCGGAGTATCCCAAGTACAATTTCACGGCGGCCACGACTTCGGATGCGCCCCTCACCTGGGCCCAGGTTCAAAGCCAGATCTATTGCGCGCAGAAGCCCTTCGCCTTTTCCTGGCATTGGAACAGCGGCGGTGGCCACATGATGGTCGCCACCGGCTACGTCACGATCGACGGCACCAACTATGTAAGCGTGAACAACCCATGGCCGCCGACCGGCGGCGTGCAGGAAGTGGACACTTATGATGAATACGTTGGCGGTGCCGGCTACGACCACACCCATTGGAACGATTTTTACAACATCACGTACACAGGAGGTAATTAATATGCGCTCCCTCCTTTTAACGTGTGCCTTACTGTTGTTCATGATGGGCTGCCAGAAGAGCAACGAGCCGCCCAAGCCTCCCTCCTCGCAACCCCAGGAAGCGGCCACCACGGCAATCGGTGTGTTGCAGAAGATGGTGACGGAGAAGAACTTTCGTGCTCTGGGCTTTGATTCCGCCGACCAAGTAAAACAGGCCCAACTCGGAGAGCCTCTCGCCATCTACGATGTGGGACTCGACCAGCTCAAGACCTACAAGACGGGGACGGACCCCAACACGCTGCTGGTGCAAAGCTCCAGAACTCTCTATCCGGTTACAGTCGACGGGCAGGTGAAGTCGTCAGTCACGATCAGTCACAAGGAAAGTGGATATCAGGCATCCAGCTTCGGGAATGCGGAAATCATCAAGAGTTTGTCGCGGTATCGGCAGGCCCAGACTGCAGGCGGTGACTTCGTGGTGCGGATTCCGGCGTTCAACATGTACTACCTGGCAAGGCGTGCGGAGAAACGGTTAGTCTTGGTTCCGATCATCGACGATTCCAGGCTGAAGCTGAAACCGGGGGAAGCGGTAAGCGCGGAAACCGTATTGGACCAGTTGGTACCGCTGGCCAACGCGTATAACGGCTTGCCCATGTGAGGGATCGCCGAGTGATGGCACAACCTGTGATCCTGTATTGAAAGCCCCGTCCCGTCTTTTGTGGTTTTGGAAAGATAGGGATGGGGCTTTTCGTAATGACCGCGGCTGTGTCCACACTCTTGGCACGCACTGGCCTCTGATCCGCTGCCCTGGCCTTGTGTTTGCTATCCACCGGCCGGGCTGATGTTTCCGGGGTGTTGTTTCTTTCGCTGGTCTCCAGGAGGCTCCATTCGCTGGCTTAGCGGCCTGAGGTGGCTGACGCTGCCTTCAGTTCTACTTGTCGCGGGCGCGGCGTCCACCTCTCCCTAACGGTGGGAAAAGCTGTATCCGGCTGCCGTGGCGGAAGCGCCGATACTGACGATGGCGGTGATCCGCTCCAACTTGTGGTGGCCGGTTTTGTGGAACAGGTAGCTGATGCCGATCACGCTTCCGGTTTCCAGCGCGAAGTTTGCGGCGAGTCCCGGAGTGCTGCCGCTGAACACGCGGGTCATGGGGTTCAGTTCTTTTCCACCGCTGGCCAGATTGGCGCGCGTGGCACAAAAGTCGACCGCCGCGACCGCGCCCACCGTCGCAAACAGGGCCTTATTCTTGCGGTCCCAGAAGGGATGCGGAGCTGGCGCGTTCGTGTGCACGGCCACGGGAGTGAGTGCCACGAGCGCCATAGGAGCGCCGCCCGCAGGCATGGTGGGCGCGGCCGCGAGCGCGGGTTCGAGGGAGGCCGTCTCTACCGGATCGTCTGACCTCGGCTCCCCGGCAACCGCCGTCAAGGCCGCAAAAGAGGGTTGTTGGGCAAACAGGGGGCCTGACTGCGCCAGCACGAGCGCCAGGATCAGCAGCAGGGATTGGAGGGCAGCGCGCAAAAGGTATCTTGGCATGGTGACTTTGGTATCAGCCCAGTATCGGCCTTTAGGACTTGTACTGTCGCATCCCTTGGAAGCCAGGGAAAGGGTCCTGAAGTGCTCTGATAGTGGTTACCAGGGTGACTTTGGCGTGCGGAGCCGGCAAGTACGAATCCGGCAATGGGTGGGATGCCCGTGGCGGTTTCGCCGTGCCTTGGAGTGGCGTTGGAGCTTGAGCCTGTCACGCTGCAGCCGCCCGCTGACCGGCAGCCAGACTGCTACCATTACAGGTCGTGCATTCCCCGGCGGGACTCCCATGGCTCTGAGAGAGTCGGAAGCGATCGTGCTGCGCAGCTATCCGCTGCGCGAGGCCGATCTGCTGGTCACGTTGTTTACGCGCGCGGAGGGCAAAGTCCGCGGCGTGGCGCGGTCGGCCAAAAAGTCGAAGCGGCGATTCGGCGGGGCGCTCGAGCCCCTGACCTATGTGCGCGCGTTTTATGACGTCCGCGAACGCCAGGAACTGGCGCGGCTGGATTCCTGCGAGGTGCTGGAGTCTCCGATGGCCTCGGAGGTCAGTTATGCGCGGGCGGTCGCCTTGGGGCACATCGCCGAATTGCTCGACGAACTGCTGCCCGACCGCGAGGCCAACGACGCCATCTTCCGCCTGACGCTTTCGGTGCTGCACGTCCTGACCGGCCCGGAGGTGTGGATGCCGGTCACGTATTTCGAATTGTGGCTGACGCGGCTGGTCGGTTTCCTGCCTGAATTGACGGAGTGCACCGTCTGCGGCCGCAGCCTGAATGGCAGCCGCGCCTATTATCACGCGCTGGCGGATGGGCTGATGTGCCCCGACGACAAGCGCCTGGCGTCGTCGGAGATTTCCGGTGGCTCGCGGACGCTGGCTGCGCAAATGTTCCGCGCTCCAGTGGAGAGTTTCGCGGGGATGCCGTGGCCCAAGGCACAAGGCGCCGACCTGCGGAAATTCCTGATCCAAATCCTGCAGCGGCATATTGAGAAGAAGCTGGTCACGGCGGGAATGCTGGAGAAGGGTGGGTTCTAGCCTGAGTGCCCCGCTCGTGGCCCGACGGATACTTGGCTGTCGGAAGTTGGCCACACGCTGCCTGCCCTAGGGGGGCCATGAGAACACTCGCGCTG
>JADGNP010000647.1 GCA_017883425.1 Candidatus Sulfotelmatobacter sp.
CCCCACTGCCGAACCACACCGGACTCCTTTCGCCACAGCAAAATCGAGCCTCGCACTTCCTCTTAGCGCCTGGAAACGGTTTCCTCACAGCTCCGCCTTTCGAAAAGTGGGCCGCCGGGATGGCCCGCACCGGAGTGGACTGCATCTGGAACACACGAGCAGTAAACCAAGAGGTCTGCTGGGTCCGATCCGGTTGAGGGCATGAGGTGAAAAGGCGCGGCGCTGCTGGGCAGCAGGGGATCTCGGGTGCGCGCTGCGGTTATGACGCAACGGCTACTGCGATGACACACTCCGATGTCACTTCTGGCGCGGGCTGTTAGTCCAGATCGTTTGCGCTCCAGAGGTTGGGCGTGATCTGGCGGAATTTCAGTTTCCATTGGCCGTCGATCTTTGCCCAGGTGTCGGCCATGTGGCGATAGCGGGGATGTTCTCCGGGGACGATCAGGTTGTAGGCGACGACGGCGGAGTCCTCGTTCAGTTTGACGACGTGGAAATCGTAGGCGCGCGTCTCCTTGGGCATTCCCGTCTGCGCGGATTCGACGACCTCACCTTTGTCGTAGAAGTCGCCGTTCGTTCCGATGCCCTGGAAATCGTCCGCGATGGCGCGGGCTACCACGGTTGCGTTCTTGGTCTGAGCATCCTGCAGGAACTGCTTCTGCTGATCGATGAGTTGCTGGTCGAAGGCGGAGATCGGCTTGGACGTCTGCGCCGCGGCCAGAGTGACGGTGAGAATCGTTGCACACAGCAGCGAAGTGGTTTGCACGGTTTTTCTCCTCGATGCCAAACTTGTTGGCGAGATATGCTGTTCCCCGCCTAAACTCTGGCCGGCTCTGAAATCGACAGCCTGCACATCTTTCCTCAACCTGTCCACTTTCGACAGAAATGCTTCCTTTTTAAGGACCTATCTTCCCAAGAATCTCTCCAACTGTTCCAGTTCCGCCTCCGCCTGCGCGGCATACTTCTTCGCATTCTCAACGTCGCGACCTTGCACAGCCGCCTGCGCCTTCCCCACGTGAATCTTCATGCGCTCCTGCGCCGACGCGATGTCGCCGCGCAGTCCGAATCCTTGCGCACTCTGTTGCCGGCGCAGATTGTCCAGGCTGTCGTTGACCGCCACCGCCCGGCCACTCAACTGATCCACCTGCTGCTCGAGTTCTGCGAGCGCCGCCGAATTCTCTGACGGCCGAGTATCTGCAGCCGCCCCAAGCCTATTCCCTCCACTCGGAACCTCAGTTTTCTCACCCGCATTCCTGACGCCCTCGCCGATCGTTCGCGCGACTTTACCCTCCGCCGCATTCCGATCCCTTCCCTGCCTAACCGCGAACGAGGTGCCCGGCTCCCCGCCTCCAGCCGGTGGGTTCTGCCTAGGCGTTCCCGCGTCGATGTTTGCGGGTGCAACCACAGGCGGCACGGCGTCCGCAGCCGGTTGCGCGTTCACGGCATCCGCCGGAGCATTGGCGGCGCCGTCTGCATTGACCTTCTGCCCCGTCCGGGCCGCATTTTCCCCCGCGCGTGTCTTGTTCATGCGCGGGATGTAAATCCCCGCAGCCACCAGGAACGCCACCACCAGCAGCCCTCCCAGCGCCATGTACTTACCCTTGTTACTGCTCTGCTGACGCGAGAGCTCCATCACGCTCGGCACGGGCTGGGAAAGCGGCAACCCCACACTCGCAATCCCCTCGCCGGTTTTCACGGGAGGAACGCTTGCGAATGACGCCGTCACCGCGCTGCCAGCGATTGCCGCCGCTGGCGCCCTCGATGCAGTCGCCCCAGCCACTGGCGCAGCGCTCTGCACCGTCTTTAAAGCGTTGCGGAACGCATCCGCCGACTGGAATCGCTGCCCCGGCTCTTTCGCCATCGCGAGCAGAATGATTTCATTCAGCGCAGCGGGCAGATCCGCCCGCCATTCAATCGGAGGCTTCGGGGGCTGCTGGACATGCGCGGCCATCAGCGAGTAACTGCTATCCGCCTTGAACGGATGTTCCCGCGTCACCATCTCATACAGCGACGCTCCCACCGAATAGAGATCCGAGCGGGCGTCCGTCGCCTGTCCTTTCACTTGCTCCGGAGGCATGTAATACAACGACCCCAGCGCCGCTCCCGTGGCGGTCAAGTCGCTTGCATCGCCCGACCGTGCGATGCCGAAATCCATCAACTTCACCACGCCCTCCGGGGTCACCATCATGTTCGACGGCTTAATATCCCGGTGAATGATCTTATGTTGGTGCGCGTAACTCAGCGCATCCAGTACCTGGCTGGTGTAATTCACTGCGTCCGGTACTGGCAGCGGCCCCTGCTCCAGCCGCGCGGACACGGTTGTACCTTCCACATATTCCATGATCATGAGCAGCTGGTTATCGACCGTGAGCGCGGTTCGCAGTGCGGCAATATTCGGATGATTCAATCCCGCCAGCAGCTTGATCTCGCGCAGAAAACGGTCTGCCAGATCTTGCCATCCGGCCAGGTCCGGCAGGATGATCTTCATCGCCTCGATGCGGTCCGAGATGACGTTCCGCACCTTGAACACCTGTCCCATCCCCCCGCTGCCCAGAACTCCGAGAATCTCGTAGTCGCCAATCCGACGTTTTTCCTGTTCGCCCATAGCACTCTCCGTGACTCCACGATCAAATCCAGATGATCTCGCGCCCTACTTCGCGGTTCACAAATCATCGGAATTGTACACCCGTTTCAGCCGGGATTCCGCGCCCCGAGCCCATTCTTCAGATCAATTCGGACCAGCACCGCCACGCTGTCAAACGGCCTATAAGAATCAATAAGTTTGCGCTGGCAGCCCAGATCGCAGGCCTTCGGAAGAAGCAGAAAGGAACGTTGATCATCGGTCACGGGGGAAGGCGGGGGAGCGCTTTCACGAGCCGCTGAGTGTATTACTTCGTGATGCAACCCCGCGGTTTATTTGCTTCCGACAAAAAGCCTTAACCACTAAGGGCACTAAGGTACACG
>JADGNP010000648.1 GCA_017883425.1 Candidatus Sulfotelmatobacter sp.
GTCTGCGCGCGAGATCCTTCCCTCCGCCTGAAGAACGGCTACGGTCAGGATGACTCCCCATAGGAAGGGGGAGGTC
The DNA here is from genome assembly GCA_017883425.1 of Candidatus Sulfotelmatobacter sp. Taxonomy (GTDB): domain Bacteria; phylum Acidobacteriota; class Terriglobia; order Terriglobales; family Acidobacteriaceae; genus Sulfotelmatobacter. The sequence goes on from JADGNP010000648.1 coordinate 77, forward strand.
GAGACTCAAACTGCACCACTACCGGATCACCTCTACACCGGATCACCTCTACACTGGACACGCATGAGGGTTCAGCGTAGACTTGGGAGTGAGTGAGCAGGTCTTCTCCTCTTTCAGATCCCTGAACTAAGTCAGTTTCATCTGAAGTATCCCCCTCTTAGTGCGCATTAGTGCGCAGCACTCAAGAGGTGTCCCTATGTTCGATCCCAAGGCTCGCAAGCCATCGAAGTCAAACACTGCTCCGAAAAGCTCTTCCGCCAAGCTGGCGCTGATGCCAGACACTGTCCCGCCCCACGACCGGATAAGAGAGCGGGCCTATGCGCTGTATGAAAGCCGTGGCCGCGAGCCCGGCCAACACGAGCAAGACTGGTTCCTCGCCGAGCGAGAGATCCTCAAAGCGGAGCGATAAAGGCATACGTCCGCCGCCACCCGTGGTGCTGGGAAGAGGCTGGAGGGATCGCTATGGCTTGCTTAATCTGCAAAGATCTGGAACGGGCTTTTGAACGTAGGCGCAGCACCTACATCGAGGCGCTGTCCGCTGCGTATTATCGGGTCAGCACGCAGCTTGCCGCCCACAAAAATGTCGATATGGAGCGCGCCAAGAACGACCTGGAAGAGCACCAGTTGGTATGCGTCGCCGCGGCCACGGGATCTGCCACTCCTACCGCAATCGATACGAGAGGGCGTTACCGCAAGCAAGCGGGGAAGCTGGGGGTTGCCATGAAAACCGGTAAGCACGAGCCATCTCGTTCCTACGAGTACGCCAACAGAATTTTGGGGTACCGGTCGGCGTCATTCCTCCAATCTCTGACGACCGCGTTGGTCGTAGGCACGGTGGCTGCGCTCATTGGAGTGGCTGTGGGGGCCACTTTGTACCATAATCACGTCGCCTCGTACATAAGCGCAGCAGCCGGACCTGTGGTGGACACGCTAATCGTGATTTGCCTGGCGACCATTGCGCTCGAACAGGCCCGCAAGCGATCTAGTCGGAGAACTCTGGAAATCTCCTTTCTTAACCATCACGTTCACAACGCCATGACTCAGATGATTATGGCCTCCGACCTAACCGAGGCCGACAAGCAGGACCGCTACATGCGGGAGGCGGTCAGCCGTATTTCAGAAGCTCTATTCCGAGTCGCAGACTATGCGGATCCGATCGGGCTCTCTCTCGACGTAGATCTCGGTGGTACAGAACTGACCCGTGAACGAGAAGAGCGTGAAAGACAACGGGAAGCGAAAAGAGCGTAATCAATCTCACCCCACATTTGTAAATGCGGGACAAGTTCGGGCTGGATTGTTGTCGCAATCAGATACTACCAACTTAGAATCGCGACGCCAGAATTCACCATGCAATCATCGGGCCGACTCAATGCCCGGAATGATACGGGTGCCCTTTCAGAATCGTAAACGCCCGGTAAACCTGCTCCAGCAGAACCACTCGCGCCAATTCATGCGCTAGAGTCATCTTCCCGAGTGAGAGCGTGTGCTGCGCCGCGGCTCGCGCTGCCTCGCTGAAGCCGTCCGCGCCGCCCACGGCAAAGATCAGCGGCAAAGGATTGCGATCCTGATAATCTCCCAGAAACTTGGCGAACTGCTCGGAGGAGAATTCCTTGCCCCGTGAATCCATCAACACCAGGGTCGACTTCGGCCCGCCCTTCGTCCCCGGCGACCGGCCGCATAGTTCGAGCAATGCCGCTTCGTCGCGCAGCGTGAGTCCTTCGACCTGCACGTAGCGTGAAATCCGCTTGAGATACTCTGCCGTCAGCGATGCGATCGCTGGTTCTTTCGTCTTCCCGATCCATGCAATCTTGATCTTCACGCGAGACCCAGTCCCTCACTTCTTCCCCGAGGCCAGCACGACCGACGCTCCGAACGCGACCTTCTCGCCGTCCGAGTACTGCCGCACCGCCGCGTGCACCTCGGCGTGAATTTCCGGCCACTTCTCCGCGGGCACGCGCTCCAGCATGGGACGAAATGGAACAGCGACGGCCTGCGCCTGCTCCCACACTTCTTCGACCGGGCCGGGCCACGTCCACGGCAGCGTTTTGGTCTCTTCCTCAACTGCGTTGAATCCGGCACTGCGGAAAACCGCCGACAGGCTGCCGGGCGCGGCAAATCGGAAAGGATCCGGCCCATCCGGCTGCAGCAAAGGCCCGCCCACATGGCGATGTACTACGCCCATCATGCTCTGCCAATACGGCTGGTCGAACGGCCCCCAAGCCAGAAAGCACGCCCGTGCCCCCGTCCGCAACACGCGTCGCAGCTCTTGGAAGACCAGAACCGGATCACGGAAGAACATCACGCCGAAGCGCGAGGTGGCGAGATCGAAGCTGTTATCCGGAAAAGGCAGGCCGTGTGCGTCCGCCTGCTGGGTGGTGAAGTTCTTGAGCCCGCGCGCCTGCGCTCGTTGCGCAGCGATCTCCAGGAGCCCGGCACTCAGGTCGAGCGCCGTGACGTGTCCGTGCGCTCCCACGCGAGACGCCAGACTGATGGCAGGCTCACCGGTCCCGCTGGCCAGATCGAGCACTTGCATTCCCGGCGCCGGCCGCGCGTATTCCACCAGCGCATTGGTGACAGGCTGGCCCATGGCGGCCGACTTCGCCTTCCACTTTTCTGAGGCGACGAGCCGAAATTGGTTTCCCCAGTCCGGCTTGGAGTCTGGCTTCGAGGTCATGGGGAGCCTTCAGAATCCCGAGAAGAAGGCTTCTATTGAGGTTTGCAGAATATAGTGACACCCCTACACGGTCTGTCATTCCGAGCGGAGTTCCGTCATCCGCATCGCGGAAGGCGGAACGTAGTCGAGGAACCTGCTGTTACGCGGCAGAAAAGCAGGTTTCTCGACTCCGCAAGGTCTGTCCGCTCGCGGACAAACCTTGCTGCGCTCG
>JADGNP010000649.1 GCA_017883425.1 Candidatus Sulfotelmatobacter sp.
CGAGGGCGTCATGCTGGCCGTGTTGCACGTCGAGGAAGTCTGGCAAGCCGATCGCGCGGCCGAAGCCAAAGCGGTCTTCAACAGCACCAGCAAGGCTCATCCCGGCGCCGACTACACGATGAATAAGTCGAACCCGTGGTACGTCGGCGGACGCGTCGAAGGGCTACAGGCTCCCTCGCACTATGATTTCCGCACGCTGCGCTTCACCCCAGCGGAATTGCGCGCCGAGTTCGTTCGTCTGGGATGGCGCCGAGTGGTTGCCTTCCAGACGCGCAATCCCATGCACCGCGCTCACGTGGAACTGACGTTCCGCGCGGCCAAGCAGGTTGAAGCCAACCTGCTGATTCATCCCGTGGTCGGCATGACCAAGCCCGGCGACGTGGATTACTACACCCGCGTGCGCTGCTACCAGTTGCTGAGTTCGAAGTATCCCCAGGGAACCCAGAAGCTTTCGCTGCTTCCCCTTGCCATGCGCATGGGCGGACCGCGCGAGGCGATCTGGCACGCTCTCATTCGCAAGAACCACGGCTGCACCCACCTCGTCGTCGGTCGCGATCATGCTGGCCCGGGCAAGGACACCGACGGCAAGCCTTTCTACGGCCCCTATGAGGCCCAGGAGACCTTCAAGAAGCACGAAGCCGACATCGGCGTCACCATGGTGCCCTTCAGCATGATGGTGTACCTCGAGGCAGAGGATCGCTACGTTCCTGACGATGAAGTCAAGAAGGGCGACAAGGTTCTGAATATCTCCGGCACCGAACTGCGCGATCGGCTGAACGAAGGCCGGGACATTCCCGCCTGGTTCACCTATCCGGAAGTTGTCCAAGAACTGCGGCGCAGCTTTCCGCCACGCGCCAAGCAGGGTGTGACCATCTTCTTCACCGGACTTTCGGGTTCGGGCAAGTCCACCATCGCCAACGTCCTGATGACGAAGTTTCTGGAAGTCGGTGGACGTCCGGTGACCTTGCTCGACGGCGACCTGGTGCGCAAGCATCTTTCGTCAGAGCTCGGATTCTCGAAAGAGCATCGCGACATCAACATCCGCCGCATCGGCTACGTCGCTTCCGAAATCACGAAGAATGGCGGCATCGCGATTTGCGCGCCCATCGCGCCTTATGACGCGACCCGTAAACACGTGCGTCAGCTGATCGAGCCCTACGGAGGCTTCATCCTGGTGCACATTGCCACTACGGTCGAAGTCTGCGAGCAGCGCGACCGTAAGGGCCTTTACGCCAAGGCGCGTGCCGGCATTCTCAAGGAATTCACCGGGATCTCCGATCCCTACGAAGTGCCGGCGGATGCCAACGTGACGATCAATACCGGCGAACTGTCAGCCGAAGAAGCCGCCCAGGAAATCATTCTGCATCTGGAGCGTGAAGGCTTCATCGGAGTGAACCGGACGGGCGAGTAAGGCGAAGAGGGATCGACTATGCCACTGATAGCGACCAAAATTCTGGTTGGCTTTGTCGTGGGCATCCTCATCGGCATGAGCGGCGTGGGGGGCGGCGTTCTGCTGCTCCCCATTCTGATCTTTGGCCTGAGGGTGCCGCCTATCGTGGCCGTCGGTTCCGATGCACTCTTCAACTTCTTCACGAAAATCCCGGCCGGCCTCTTGCACCTCAAGAAAGGCACGGTGCGTCGTAAGGTCGTGATCGCCCTTGCGGTCGGGAGCATTCCCGGCTCCATCTGTGGAGTCAAGCTGCTGATGTACATCCGCCACCTCTACGGGGACGGAGTCAATAGCTTTATCAAGACCGCGGTGGGTGTACTGCTCATCGTGATTCCGACGCTGCTGCTGTTCCAGAAAAGAATCGAGGAGCGGGTCGTCAACCGCCCTCCGACCACGAAGAGTTTCATGGGCATGGCGCTGATCGGACTGGTCGCCGGTTTTCTGGTGGGCATGACCTCGGTGGGTTCGGGCAGCATCATCATGATGTTGCTGCTGCTGTTTTACAGTTACCCGCCCAAGGTGAACGTCGGCACCGACATCGTGCACGCCGTCATCCTTACAGGCGTCACAGGACTCCTTCACTTCCGCTTGGGTAACGTTGATCCCGGGCTCGTCTTGTCGCTGCTGATTGGTTCCATCCCCGGAGGGCTGCTCGGTTCGCATTTGGCCACCCGCGTCCCCATGCTCTGGCTACGCCGTCTTCTCTGCGCCTCGCTGTTGATCACCGGAGCCCGCATGTTGTGGCCCGTATGAATTGGATTTCAAGGACCGCATGACTTCTTCTTATTCCGACATTCTCACTCGCATTGAAGGCGCCCTCGAAGCGGCGCGCCTGGTTTTCGCTCGCTTCACTCCCGGCGCGATCGAAGCAGAATACAAAGCCGGGCACGATCCCGTGACCGAGGCGGATCGCGCAGTGGATGCAGCGCTGCGTCAGAATCTGCTGCGCGACGGCGAGGGCTGGCTTTCAGAGGAGAGTGTCGACGACGCTTCGCGTCTCGATAAGAACCGCGTGTGGGTGGTCGACCCGCTCGACGGCACGCGAGAATTCGTTCAGGGCATCCCCGAGTTCTGTGTCTCCATAGGATTCGTCGAAAACGGCCGGCCCGTCGCGGGAGGCATCTGCAATCCCGCCACCCACGAAACCATCCTGGGATCCATCGATTCTGGAGTCTTATACAACGGCAAGCCGGCGCGTCCCAGCCAAAGAACCGCACTACAAGGGTCATTGATTCTGGCAAGCCGCAGCGAAGTCAAGCGCGGCGAGTGGCAGCAGTTTCAGAGCGGTGATTACAAGATTCGTCCGATGGGTTCGGTCGCTTACAAACTGGGACTGGTGTCTGCCGGTCTAGCCGACATCACCTTCACTTTGACGCCGAAGAATGAATGGGACGTTGCGGCTGGAGCGGCGCTGGTGGAAAGCGCCGGAGGATTCGTGGCCACACTCGACAATGCTCCATTGCGCTGCAACAACCGGAATCCGCTTCTCTCTGGACTGA
>JADGNP010000650.1 GCA_017883425.1 Candidatus Sulfotelmatobacter sp.
CCAGCGGCCAACGCCTGCAACGACACGGTATGACGGTGTCCTTCACGCATCGTTTCCCCTACTCCTCCACCTTTAAGGGAGGTGCGCGAGGCGCCATCCTGGGCGGCTTGGACGACATCGCAGTAGCGTCGTTTGGTTTTAAGTACGGCATTACCAGCCGCCTGGCGGTGAGCGCTTTCCGTTCCCCCAGCATTATCGGCAGACCAATCGAGCTGATGGCCTCGTACATGATTGCGGAAGAGCGCAGCGGCGCACCATTTGGCGCCATGTTTCGTTTTTCCGTAGATGGGCAAGATGACTTCCGCAGAAATTACACGATGAATTTTGAAGGCATCTTCTCGCGCAGCATCACCTCGCGGGCTGCCTTGTACCTGGTGCCGACGCTGTCCCTGCATAACCGGCCGGTGCTCGGCGAAAGTTCGTCGGTCCGAACGCCTCCCGCGCTTCAGCCGTGCGACCAAGCGCTTGCGAATGACATTCCCGCGTCGATGGATGTAAGGCCGTGCGCGAACACGTTCTCACTCGGTGTTGGCTTGGCAGTGGATATCCGCCCGACCATCGCCCTCATTTTCGAAGCCAACCCGACATTGGCAAATGCGCGTGAGCTCGGCATCCACCGCGCGCCCTTCTCGTTTGCCATACAGAAGAAGATATTCCGCCATGCCTTCACGTTCGGATTCACCACCGCTCCGGGCAGCACCGTAGCCCAACGATCCGGCACTCGTTCGACGTACCTGCGCGTTCCAAACTCCGACAAACCGTCCGGCCTGTTCGTGGGCTTTAACCTGTCGCGGCAGTTGCGCTAGCGCTATTGGGCAGTCGACGCGGAGGGGGTCGCGACTGCCCTCCCAACCTCTAGTTCGTCACGATGTTCGGGAGTTTCAGCTTGTTCTCGTTACTCTTTTTACTCGCCCCGTTTCCCACAACTTCTCCTCACTTGCACCGCTTTTGAGCAATTGACCCTCGTCTTCACCCCGCCTACATTCATTCCATCCAGCTTGACCCAGCCGTTTCGGGATGAGTGGCCCACCTCCCGGGATCCCGCTTGTGGGCCGTTGCGCCCGGTTGAAGTTTTCCACCGGAATTTTTGCCGCCTCGTTCGGACGCTTTGCACCGAAAAAAGTGCAATTAACGGGCTGGGCTTCCGTAAGTGATTGTCCGTCAAGCACCAACTTTGATTCCTTGGTAACCCCGGAGGTACGGTAAACGCGATACAATATGTTGTGTTAGGCACTTGACAGACACAATATAGAGGCGTAATTTCACCATCCCAGGGTGATGTAAACGCGAGACGGAATCGGCAACCTGAACCGCCCGTCCCGCAAAAAGTGGGCGCCGGCAGCGCGATAGCTGCCCAATCGGGAACTACCCCCGACGGTCCGGTACTAATCGGTACCTCGCCGCCTGAGCAGTTCTTTTCAAGAACTTGACAACGGGAGACGTGTCTCCCAACCACGCCGCGACCGCCTGCGGCAACGCTTTGCCTCGGGTTGCGGTGACACTCTTCCCGGGGCCGCCCGTCAGCAATGACGGGCAAAGATCGACGGGTGCCCCACCCTGACCGGTTTTGCAAGGGTGGGAACTGGCAACCAGCAACTGGCAACTGTTCTGAGGAGATAAGAGAAATGGCCGACGTCACCACCAACGTCACGACCGCCACCACGTCCAGCGCTCCCATCAAGTCCACCCGTAAGGCCCCCGGCCTCTCTTTCCGCCGCTACTTTACCGAGGCGGAAATTTCCCCTTACGACACCGTGGAATGGGAGCTGCGCAACGCTCAGATCACCGACGCCGCCGGCGTCGCGATCTTCGAGCAGAAAGACGTGGAAGTCCCCAAGGACTGGTCGATGACCGCCACCAACATCGTGGCCAGCAAGTATCTCCACGGACGCCTCGGCACCAGCGAGCGCGAGACCGGCGTCCGCCAGCTCATCTCCCGTGTCGCCGAGACCATCCGTGACTGGGGCATCCAGGGCGGCTATTTCAAGTCGGCCGACGACGCCGCCATCTTCCACGACGAGCTCGCCCACATCCTCGTTCACCAGATGGCCGCCTTCAATTCGCCGGTCTGGTTCAACGTCGGCTGCGACCGCATCGAGCCCGATGCCGACGCCGCCAACTGGCACTGGAACCCGCAGACGCAGACGGTCGAGTTGTCCCGCAGCGGCTACAAGAACCCGCAGTGCTCGGCCTGCTTCATCAACGCCATCCACGACTCCATGGAGTCGATCATGGGCCTGGCCAAGACCGAAGCCATGCTCTTCAAGTGGGGCAGCGGCACCGGCACCAACCTGAGCCCGCTGCGCGGCTCGCACGAATCCCTTTCCGGCGGCGGCACGGCCAGCGGCCCGCTCAGCTTCATGCGCGGCTTCGACGCCTTCGCCGGCGTCATCAAGAGTGGCGGCAAGACCCGTCGCGCCGCCAAGATGGTCATCCTCAACATCGATCATCCCGACATCGAGGAGTTCATCGACTGCAAGCTCAAGGAAGAGAAGAAGGCGCACGCCCTGGTCGGCGTGGGCTACGACGGCAGCTCCCCCGATTCCGAGGCTTACAGCTCCATCTTCTTCCAGAACGCCAACAACTCCGTCCGCGTGACCGACGAGTTCATGGTCGCCGTCGAGCGCGACGCCGAATTCACCACCCGCAACGTGCAGGACCAGTCCGCGCACAAGACCTATCGCGCCCAGGAAATGCTCGACCGCATCGCCGAAGCCACCTGGCACTGCGGCGATCCCGGCATGCAGTTCGACACCACGGTCAACCGCTGGCACACCTCCAAGAACACCGCGCGCATCAATGCCTCGAATCCTTGCAGCGAGTACATGTTCCTCGACGACTCCGCCTGCAACCTGTCTTCGCTGAACCTGATGAAGTTCGCTCCCAACGGCCAGTTTGACGTGGAAGCCTACCGCTACGCCGTCGACGTCATGATCACCGC
>JADGNP010000651.1 GCA_017883425.1 Candidatus Sulfotelmatobacter sp.
GGCGCGGGTCTCGAACGCGAAATGCATCGCTCATGTTGGCGATACGCTGCTCGCGGCTGAGTCCCACCTGTGAAATGGTCGCTCGCTGACGAACCAATACTCCCGCGGCTACCTCAATCGGGTGCGGTAAGCGCTTTACCGCGGCACGAGCGATCAGCTCGGCCTGGTTGAACCCACGCTCACTGCGCTTGCTCTTGTGCAGCGGAACCGGGACGATCAGCGGAGGCGTATCGCCGCAACCGGGAAGGAGTTCCGCGATGGCGCTGGCCAGCATTCGACCCAGCACCGGCGCGACCGGAATGACGCTCTCGTATTTGAGTAGATGCACCAGGCTGCGAAGATCGCCTTCGTATTCGCCGAATGAGACGGCGCGCCCGAATTCCGGCTCACAATCCCGGCAGTTCTGGCAGCGGCCGTCTCCCATCAGCAACTGAGCGCTGAACAGGCGGTCGCCGCAAACCAGGCATTGCGGCTCCCGTACCGGCGCGATGGCGGCAAGACATTCCGAGCAGACGGGAATCCGGGAAATGTTATTGAGTGGGGTGTCGCACAGCCTGCAATCGGAAGGGAATAGGACGGAAAAAACGTTGCGCAGGATGGCTTGCAAAGGCGCGGAAACTACCGCACGTCGCTGGGCGCGCTGACTTCGCCGGTCTCGCTCTAGCGTCTCACGACTGCTGAAGACGACCCTCCAACCATCCGATCACGCGCCAATCCGGCGCACATCGGGGTCCCGTCGCCGGTGCCTCCGGGTGCCAGAGGAGCGATGGTTGACGCCCGTCCGATCACCCCAACGAGCTAAACCCCGTCGGGGACCCTGATCATGTCCCGAAGCACCGTGACCCCACAGTATATGAGCTTCGATGCAAAACGCGCAATGCCGGAGAGGGTTCCACAGAGGGATTTCACCGAGATTTCATCGATCGCCATTTGCCGTAATTGTCGCAACCGCCCGCCTGCACTTGTAACAAGTGCCCCCGACATGCTAACTTGCGCCGTCGCCCCTTTTGCTGCGCCGCGCGAGGTCTTCATACATGAGTACTACCATCAGCACACCGCAAAAGAAGTTTCGCTCCTACGTTCCCGACAGCTCAACGATGCCGGAGTTCACCCTTCGGGCCGTGCTTCTCGGCTTGGTCCTGACGGTGATTCTGGGTGCGGCCAACGCCTATCTTGGCCTGCGCGCTGGCATGACCATCGCCGCCACCTATCCCGCTGCCGTCATCGGCATGGCGGTGCTGCGCATCATGAAGGGTTCAATCCTGGAGGAGAACATTGCACGAACAGTGGGCTCGATCGGCGAGTCGGTGGCGGCGGGCGCGATCTTCACCATCCCGGCGTTCGTCATTTCCGGCGCGTGGCCGGTTTTTGACTTCGAGCACGCTTACTGGAAGTCGTCCATTTTGATGTTAGTGGGCGGCGCGCTCGGCATTCTTTTCGTGACTCTCCTGCGGCGCGTGATGGTAGAAGATCCCGAGCTTCCCTTCCCCGAGTCGGTAGCCGCCTCGCAGATTCACATCGCCGGACAACAGGGCAGCCGCGCCGCCAAAATTCTGTTCGGCAACATGGGTTTCGGCGGCATCGTTTACTTGCTCGGCCAGTTCAGCCTGTTCAGCGCGAGCCGGGACTTCATCGTCAACGTCGGAACCCTTGGCACCAGCTTTGTCCGCATGGGTCGCAGCGCTACGGCGGCAAAGCTCCCCGCGGGGGCGGTGACAACAATGTCTGCGCCGGCCATCAGCCCGGCATACCTCGGCGTCGGCTACATCATCGGTCCGCGTCTGGCTTCACTGAACTTCGCCGGCGGAGTCATTGCGTGGGGCCTGTTGGTTCCGTTGATCTTGTTCCTCGGCGGTCCAACCCTGGTCGCGCAGTTCGCACCTGCGGGCACGACGCTTCCCGATAACGCATTCTGGGCAGGACAGGCCGGGGCGGTGTGGAGCTTCATCGTGCGGCCTATCGCTGTCGGAGGCATGTTGGTGGGCGCATGTTACACGCTGTTCCGGATGCGTAAGAGCCTGGGCTCGGGCATGGCGCGCGCGGTCTCTGACTTGAAGAAGTCTGCTGCGGCACACGCCGGCACGGCCCGCACGGAACGTGACCTAAATGCAAAATTTGTATTTAGCGGGTTGCTGGTCGTTTTGATTAGCATGGTCTTCTTGTACAAGAGCTACGCCGCTTCGTGGGGGCCCGGCATTGTTGCGGCAATTGTGATGATCATCGTCGGCTTCTTCTTCGCGGCTGTCTCGGGGAACCTGGTGGGCTTAATCGGGTCGTCGAACAACCCCATCTCCGGCCTGACTCTGGCGGCCCTGGTGATCGCGGCATTACTGATGGTGCTGATGGGCGTATCGGGAATTCACGGCGTCGCCGCCGTGCTCGGCGTGGCTGCTGTCGTCTGCATCTCCTCGGCGGTGGCTGGCGAGATGCTTCAGGACCTGAAGGTGGGACACATCCTCGGCGGCACTCCCGCAAAGATGCAGATTGGCGACTTCATGGGCGTGACTGTCGCCAGCTTCGCGCTCCTTCCGGTTCTGTTGCTGCTGAATCAGGCCAATATTAATAGCGGCGGCATCGGTTTTGGAGACCCTCAACTCCCCGCTCCGCAAGCTGGTCTGATGGCCATGCTCTCGCGCGGTATCGTCGGCGGCGAAATGGCATGGCCGCTGATCGTTGTCGGTATCCTGATGGGAATTGCCTTGATCATGATTGAGGTCAGAAGTCCGATGCTGTTCGCCGTCGGCATGTATCTGCCGCTGGAGACGACATTCGCCATTTTCCTGGGCGGGATGATTCGCTGGATCACCGACAAGATGCGGGACAGCAGGAACTTTAACGAGGCCCAGAAGGCCCGCGTGGAAAATGCCGGAGTGCTGACGGCTTCTGGATTTATTGCCGGCGAGGCACTCATGGGGATTGTCATAGCCGTCTTCA
>JADGNP010000163.1 GCA_017883425.1 Candidatus Sulfotelmatobacter sp.
TGGGCTTTACATAAACATACGCTGCACCCTGCTGGAAATTGCCGCCTATATTTGCAATTGGCGCGCCGATAACCGCCGTATTGCCGCTAATCCCGACCGATTGGCCAAACCCGTTGGCCGAGAGAGCGTCCGAGGCAGAGAGGCGCGCGGTTTCAGTCATATCTGTCCAACCGGTCGAGGGCTTCACAAAGATATAAGCCTTGCCGGTTCCGTTCACACAGGGATGGTTTTGACCACAAGCACCGACGACGATCGTGTTGCCATCTGGGTTGACGGCAATCGCTCCACCACCGAAGTTATCGTTAACCTGACCATCGGACGCAGTCAGTTTCGCCACATAGGCCGAAGTACTGGACCAGCCGCCGGCCGGCTCCAGATATACATAGATAGCGCCTTGTCCGGCATTCCCGCCGATCGCAGCGAATGGGGCTGACGCGAACAGGGTCTTGCCTGCCAGCGCAGTGCAAAACCCAAACTGGTCTCTATCAACTCCGTCGAGCGCGGTGATTTTCGCAAGCTGGCTGTAGACGGCAGGCTGCGATTGTGGTCCGAGTGCGGTCCGTGATGCCTGACCTGTGGCCGGAGAGCCCGTACCGAAGAACACCAGCAGTGAAACACTTATGGCACAGCAATGGCGATACTTGAACATGGCCCCCTCCGAACAGGTACAACGACGGATCGCGATCCACGGCCCGATCGCGGCTCTTGCTTATGTGAGCGGGGCAAATGTTAGTGGTACGTTTCAGCCCTGTCAATATGAAACATCTTGCATATGAAACATCTTGCAACTGTAGGGGCAGTCTGTTCCAGTTTCCTGTACAGGATTGGCACACAGAGAGAAAGCTCCGTACAGGTTGTGGCACGTTAATTGTGGAGAACAGCGTTTACGCTCAAAACCCCTCTTCGAGTCGGTTCTTGAGCGCGTTTTCAATGTAATCCGATAGTTGCAACATACTGTGAGTTGCATGCTCTGTCGAACTCAGTTTTGATCTCAGTTTATTTGTCTCCTCTTCACAATCTTCAGATACAGGCAGTGAAACTGAATTCAGAAAGGATGAGGTGTCGCCGAAGGTGTTTCAAAGCCTGTACGACGTTTAGCTCAGGTCGCGTCGCGTCGGATAGTGGAGTACCGAGTTGGCACCACCGTGCCAGAGGACTGCCACGACTAGGCCATTCCGTGATGATTCTCGGCGGTTGTAGTGTTGAAGCCATTTGGGGCTGGGCGCGCTGTTTGTGTGGGGACGTAACTCAAAGTTCATTAGTCTGTGCCTAACCGCCAGTCCAACCTTGGGGAGTCTCTAGCCTTGCTCTGCGTTCTTCGGAGGTAGTTGTGGGCCCCGTTCTCTTCCGTCGTGAGGATCTGTCTAACAATGCGCCCTGCCAACAAGCCCCACCGTTTTGCACTCCCCCGAAGATGCTGCCTGTGGCTCGTTCTTTCGGGACTATTACTTGTTCTGCTCACCATAACCGCGCAGGGGCAGACGGTTTCGCTTTCTCCGACTACTCTCAACTTTGGAAACGTGGTATTCGGGTCGACGAGCGCCATAAAGAAAGTAACGTTAACCAACACCGGTAGCGTGGCGCTGTCGATCACGAGCATTGTAGCCAGCGCAAATTTCGTCGAAACCAATACCTGTGGCAGCTCCGTTTCCGCCGGAGCAAAATGTACCATCTCGGTCGCGTTCAGCCCGACGGCAACGGGAGCGTACAGCGGTACGGTGACCATCACCGACAACGCGAGCAACAGTCCGCAGACGATCGCCCTCGTTGGCACAGGCATCAACGCCGTCACCTTGTCGATCAGCAAGCTCACGTTCACCAACCGAACCGTGGGCACAACCAGTAGTCCGCTTTCGGTGACGCTCGCCAACAATCTGACGACAGCGCTCGCGATCACTGGCGTTTCTGTGGTTGGTGACTTTGCCCAGACGAATACCTGCGGGAGTTCGGTAGCGGCAGGAGTTAGATGCACGATCAGCGTCACTTTCACACCGACAGTGGTGGGCTCTCGCACCGGCACGCTGACCGTGACGGACAGCGGCAACAACAGTCCGCAGACGGTCAGCCTTTCGGGAACCGGATCTACGGCTGGCTTACTCTCGATCGCGGTCACGCCCTCGAATCCGTCAGTCGGTGCAGGCGCTACACAACAATTTTATGCAACGGGTACGTTCAGCGGCGGGACCACCTACGATCTGACGCAGTCCGTCACCTGGAGTTCCACGTCGGCGACCGCGGCGACAATCAGCAATGTTGTGGGCACGCAGGGCTTGGCAACGGCGTTGGCTGCGGGTACAAGCACCATCAAAGCTGTCAACGGCAAGATCAACGGTTCGACCCTTCTGACCGTGAGCCCATCGTTGCTCTCGATCACGGTGACACCGGCAGATTCATCGATTGGATTGGGCACCGGCCAGCAATTCACGGCAACAGGAAACTTCAGCGACAGTAGCACGCAGAACCTGACCAATACGGTGGTCTGGAGTTCATCGGCGACTAATATAGCGACTATCAACAGCACCGGTTTGGCGACTAGCGTTGCTACCGGCACAACCACGATCAATGCCACCTCGGGGAGCGTAACCGGTTCCACCCCTCTGACCGTGACTCCTGCGGTTCTGCTTTCGATTGCGGTGACCCCGGCCAACGCCTCCGCGGGGCTGGGAACGACCGAACAATACAAGGCCGTCGGCACTTACAGCGACGGTAGTACGCTCGATCTGACCGCTACCGCAACCTGGAGTTCCAGTGCAACCGCCGTGACTACCATCAGCAACGATATGGGAACGCAGGGGCTCGCCAGCACAGCGGCAGTTGGCACAACGAACATCACGGCCAGCCTCGGGAGCGTTTCCGGATCGACCGGGTTCACCGTCACTCCCGCTACCCTCACTACGATCGCCATAACCCCGGCATTGCCTTCGATTCCTTTGGGGACGACTCAGCAGTTCACCGCCACAGGAACGTTCACGGACGGAAGCACGCAGAATCTGACCGGCACGGTGACATGGAGTTCGTCGGTGACGGACGTCGCCACCATCAGTAGCGGCACCGGTACAGCAGGCTTGGCAACCAGCGCGGCTGTGGGAACGACGACCATCACTGCTACTTCAGGAACGGTGACCGCCTCCACATCGCTTACGGTGTCGGCGGCCGCCCTGGTTTCCATCGCCGTGACTCCGGCCAACCAGACCATCGCGTCGGAAACTACTCTGCAATTTACGGCCACGGGCACATTCACCGATGGCAGTACGCAGGATCTGACCAGCACGGTCATTTGGTCTTCCGACACGGTTTCGACGGCAACGATCAACAATGCGGGACTGGCGCAAAGCGTGGACGTCGGCTCTGCCAACATTACCGCGACTTCGGGGACGGTCAGCGGCTCGACCACACTGATCGTGAGCGGGGCGGCACTCGTCTCGATTGCCGTAAGCCCGCCGGCGGCCTCGATTCCCGCGGGTTCGACTCAGCAATTCACCGCCACCGGGACGTTCAGTGACACCAGCACACAAGACGTTACCAGCACGGCTTACTGGAGTACGTCCGATGGAACGGTCGCCACGATCAGCGACTCTGCCGGATCGCAAGGCCTCGCGACTGGGGTAGGGGCCGGTTCGATCACAATTACGGCGGCGTCAGGATCTGTGAACGGCACTGCCACTCTTGCCGTGACTGCTGCGACTCTGGTGTCGATTTCCATCGCGCCGCAGAACCCGTCTATCGCGCTGGGGGCTTCCCAGCAGTTCACTGCCACGGGCACCTACTCCGACGGGACAAGCAATGACATCACCGCGATGGTGACCTGGGCATCTTCGTCAAGCGCAACCGCTGTCATCAGCAACACCGCCGGCAGCATAGGGCTCGCAACCAGCGCAGGAGCGGGAAGCACCACCATCTCCGCTTCGCTGGGAACGACGTCATCCTCGACTATGCTGACTGTAGGGCCAGCAGCACTCTTTAGCATCGCGGTCACTCCCTCGAACGCGAGCATCCCGCTCGGAACAACGCAATCGTTCGCCGCCACTGGGACCTATACCAATGGCAGTACGCAGGATTTGACCACCTCCGTGACGTGGAGTTCGTCGAATTCAGCTGTTGCAAGCATCAGTAACACGCTTGGCACGCAAGGTGTAGCGTCAGGCACCGGCCTGGGTACGGCCGGAATCGCGGCGAGTGTCGCAAGCATTACTGGATCAGCGAACCTAACCGTTATCCCGGCGACTCTGGTTTCCATTTCGTTATCCCCAAAGTCTCCCGCAATTACTTTGGGAACGAGTCAGCAGTTCACGGCTACCGGCACATACTCAGATGGCAGCACACAGGACATTACTGGTTCGGTGGTTTGGACCTCATCGACTCAGACGGTGGCGACCATCAGCAACACCTCAGGAAGCCAGGGTCTTGCCACTAGCGTCGCCGCCGGTACTTCGACCATAACGGGGACCCTCGGGTCGCTATCTTCGTCGACGACCCTCACTGTGAATTTCGTGGTGAGCGTGCCCACCTGGTCCCAGGAAGGACCGCTTGCAAGATTTTCGCAGTCCACTGTATTCGATCCGACTAGCCAGCAGATGGTTATTTTCGGAGGACAGCAGACCAGCAACAGCACCAATTTGAACGATGTTTGGCTGGCAGCAACCTCGCTAACCGGCTCGGGAAATCTCACCTATATTGCTCTGCTTCCGACCGGGACCGGACCTTCGCCCAGATTCGGGCACGTCGCAACTTACGACCAGAACAGTAACCGAATGACCCTTTTCGGCGGTGGACAGGGTCTTCCCGGTCCGTGTGCGAATGATGTCTGGATTCTCGATCGTGCGAATGGCCAGAGTGGCGCCTCCACTTGGCTTTCGCTAAGCCCTTCCGGAACTTCTCCGAACGCCAGGGTGCATCCCACTGGAGTGTACGATCCGGGCAGCAATACTCTCACCGTGTTTGGCGGAAGTAACTGCACTTCAGGATTCTTCAACGACGTATGGGTACTTAGTAACGCCAACGGCGAAGGCGGTACGCCGGCGTGGACGCAACTTGTTCCGAGCGGGTCGCTTCCCCCAGCACGCGAAAACAGCACAGGCGTCTATGATTCCACCAATCGCATCATGACCATTTATGGCGGCGACGCTGGGGGAGGCGCCTTCGGCGATGTTTGGGTGCTCTCCAACGCCAACGGCCAAGGGGGCACGCCCGTGTGGACGCAATTGTCGCCAACTGGCACAGCGCCCCACGTGCGCACCGGCCACAGCTCCGTCTATGACAGTTCCAACGACCGCATGATTGTATTCGGCGGAGCTTACGGTACCACGACGTTGGCAGATTGCTGGATATTGACGTCCGCCAATGGACTTGGAGGCACTCCCGCCTGGATTCAGCTCACGGTTCAGGGCACTGCACCGAAAGTGGAATTCCACTCTGCCGTTTACAACCAGACCCTGAACTCCATGTACGTCTTCGCCGGGACGAGCAGTGGGACCAAACTCCAGACCAGCAATCATACGTTCACGCTGACGGGAGCAAACGGTCTACAAACCGGAAATTCCCAGTGGTTCATTGCTGGTCCCCCGGTTCGTCACTCGCAGTCGGCATTCTACGACCCATCCACCGGCGGCATTTTTGTGTTTGGCGGTCAGCACTCGCTCAACATTAATTTCAATGATTACCAGCGAGATTCCGGAGTGATCACCTCTTCCAACGTTGCCTGGACAAAGCTCCTGGTCAGCGGGACACTGCCCGCCCCACGCTTCGGCCACACCGGACTCTACGACTCCGCCAGTAACCGCATGATGGTCTTCGGGGGGAGCCTTAGCGGCTCCGGTCCCTGCGTCAATGATTACTGGATCCTCAAACAAGCAAACGCAGTAGGGACCCTAAGCTGGACGTCGGTCTCGCCTTCTGGAAGTGCTCCTGCACCCCGCCTGCGGCACTCCTCTGTCTATGACCCATCCACAAATTCGCTAATTGTCTTTGGGGGGTTCGACTGCACTTCCACGTACTTTAACGATGTGTGGATATTGAGCAACGCGAACAATTTCACGGGAACGCCAGCCTGGACCCATGTTCTTCCTGCGGGAACTCCACCGAGTCCTCGCGAAAGCAGTGCCGCCGTATACGACCCCGCCACCAACTCGATGATTTTATTCGGTGGCGACGCGGGCTCGCCCATCTTCAACGATGTTTGGGTGCTCTCTCATGCAAACGGTTCGGGCGGCACGCCAGGTTGGACGCAGCTCACGGTTTCGGGCACCGGCCCGGCAGCACGCACAGGTCATTCGGCGGTCTACGACAGTCAAAACAGTCGTATGACAATCTATGGTGGAGTCAGCGGCAGTTTTGTCTTCAGTGACACATGGGTGCTCTCCAACGCCAACAGTGTCGCCGGCACGCCCGCCTGGACACAACTCACTCCCCTCACTCCGGGGCCACCGCGCTATTATCACAGCGCGGTTTACGACTCCGTGTCGAATCAAATGACCATTTTCGGCGGAGCCACAGATCCGTTTTCGCCCGACGCCAACGTCTTTTCGCTCTCCGCCGCGAACGGGCTGAGCGTGAGTGCCGCTACGCTGGTGTCGATCGCGATCAATCCGCAGAATCCCACCATTGCTCTGGGCACGACTCAGCAGTTCACGGCCACGGGCACCTACAGCGATGGCAGCACGCAAGATCTCACGACCGTCGCGACCTGGAGTTCGTCGGCGTCGTCGGTGGCTACCATCAGCAACCTGGTAGGCAGCCAAGGCTTGGCTACCAGTTCCGGACAAGGCACGGCCACCATCTCCGCCACTTCCAACTCCATTTCCGCCTCTACCACGATCACCGTGAGCAGTCCCGCTTTAGTTTCGATCACGATCACTCCCGGCAGTGCCGCGATCACGGTCGGAACTACCCAGCAATTCGTTGCCACTGGGACTTACACCAATGGCAGCACGCAGGATCTCACGGGCGCTGTGAGTTGGGGTTCGTCTTCGAGTGCGGTCGCCACTATCGGCGCGGGTGGATTGGCAACCGGGCTGGGCGCCGGAGCGGCGACAATCACGGCAACCTCCGGTGCCATCAGCTCCTCAGCCACGCTCAGCGTAAGTGTGGGACAGGCGACCCTGATGTCGGTAGCGGTGACGCCAGCGCTACCTTCCATTCCGTTGGGCACTGCGCAACAGTTCACGGCGACGGGCATCTACAGCGATAGCAGCACGCAGGATCTCACCAGTTCTGCAACCTGGACTTCGTCGGCCCCAGCGGTTGCGACGGTGTCCAGCACAGGGCTGGCCACAAGCAAGGCCGTGGGCACGAGCACGATCACGGCAACCTCCGCTGCCATCGGTGGTTCGACGACGTTGACAGTAACGCCGGCCACGCTGGTCTCCATCGCGGTGACTCCCTCCATCATCTCGCTGAACAGGGGATATACCCAACAATTCACCGCGACCGGCACTTACACCGACGGAAGCACGCAGAACCTGACCAATTCGGTCACTTGGACGAGCGACGGCGCTTCAGCCACGATCACATCCACAGGTTTTGCGACAGCCGCCCAGTTAGGATCCGCTCACGTCATAGCCACCTCAGGCAGCACCAGCGGTTCTGCGATTCTGATTTCGATTTTGACGGGCTCGGTCAGCGCCCTTCCGCCCGGCGTGTACTTTCCTCCGACGCCCAGCGGCACCACGAGCACCATTCCCCAGACATCGACGGTCTACAACCTTAGCGCCAGCACCTCCACGATCACCGGGGTCACCCTCTCTGGGTCATCCTCGTACCAACTGATCGGGGGAACCTACCCGGTGACCCTCGCTCCTAACGCCTTCGCCAACTTTACGTTTTCCTTTACTCCCAGCACGACCGGAAGTCTTACCGGTACAGCTACATTCTCCTTAGACTCGGGCTCTACCCAGGTCGTCACATTAAACGGTACAGGGACGAGCACCACCGCGATTGCATCGCTGAATGCTACTTCCTTGGCGTTTGGCAACCAACCACTAGGCACAATGAGCCCCGCGCAAACGGTTACGGTCACCAATAAGGGAACGACCTCGTTCACGATTCAAACCTTGACCACGACCAGCCCATTCTTTCAAACCGCGTTCAATAACCCAGTCAAGCTAAACGCGGGCTCATCCTTCAGTTTCCAGATCAACTATGTCCCATACCTCATGGGTGCGATCACTGAAACCATCTCGATCACCTATGATGTATTACCGAATCAGAGCATCAGTCTCACAGGCACCGGCACGGCAGCAACTGCCCTGGGGATTAGTACTTTCCCGACTCTGCCCACAGCCACGCGGGGTGCGGCGTATCAGGCGACCCTGACTGCGGTTGGGGGCGTTGGGCAGACGACCTGGAATCTAGCCTCCGGTTCCACGTTGCCATCAGGCTTATCCCTGTCGAGCGCCGGGCTGATCACCGGCACGCTGTCCTCTTCGGTCGCAGCCACCAATTATTCCCTTACCGCGCAAGTCACTGACTCCAATAATCCGCCCGCCAGTGCTTCACTCTTGCTGACTTTGCCGGTAAAAGCTACCACCGGATCGTTTTGCAACAACATAATTTGGGATGCTACAGGAACCACTACGCCATTGGTGCCCATTACGGACTTGGGAACGGGCTTCTACGGACAGTATCAGGGCGGGCTGTATGCCAACGGCAGCAACGTAGACGACCCCACTCATCATGCCTACGGCGTAAGCATGGCCCAGTCCGTACAACCGTTGGACTCGAACGGAAACCCGAACCCGAATGGAAAGTACGTGCTGCTAACCATCGGCCATTCCAACACCCAAGATGTTTCCGCTGAGTTTGTGACCCTCGCCAGTTCCGACCCGGCGAAGAACCCGAACCTGATTGTGGTCAACGGGGCCACGGGAAGCTCAAGCGCTGACGAACTGCAGGATCCCAGCAGCTACTTCTGGACCCTGATGACCAACAACTATCTGCCAAATGCCGGAGTTTCTCCTCAGCAGGTCGAAATTGTGTGGCTGAACGATGTGGATGTGTCCCATCCTCCCTCCATTCCCGCCCTGCAGAGCATGGTGGAGACCATCGCCCAAAATTTGCTCAGCAAGTTCCCGAACACCAAAATTCTTTACCTTTCGAGCGTCAACTACACGGCTTATTCCAACGGGCTAAAGAACTCACAGCCCGAGCCCCCCGCCTATGAAGCGGCTTTTTCAATGAAGGCAGTCATTCAAGACCAGATTAATGGAGTTGGAAATATCAACTACAACCCGTCCCTCGGGCCGGTGGTGGCCCCGTGGGCTTCCTGGGCCGCCTATTACTGGACCAATGGGTTGTTGGGACGTAGCGACGGGCTCACGTGGTCTTGTCAGGATAACATCGGGGACGGTGTTCATCCCGCCACTTCGGGCCGTGTCAAGGCAGCGGCTCAGCTGTTGAATTTCATGAAGACCGATGACACAGCTATTCCGTGGTTCTAGCCGGGCGCGTAGACAAGGAACGCAGCGACCAGACCTCACTTGGCGAAATATCGCCTCTCTAACAATGTCAGGCGTGTCAAGCAACTCTCAAGCGTACCCATACCTTCGCTTGCATGGTAGGAGCAGTCCATTCCTGCGTGAAACCGTAAAGCTGGATCACCTTTCAGATTTCTACGTTGCCGTTAAAAGGATTTGGGAAGAAAAATCAAGTTCCGGTCCTGAAGGTGCTTTGCCGCCTCCCCAGCTTGTCAGGAACTGAGGCGCCCGGCTAGCTGTTGTAACCAGATATTTCACCAACAATTCTTTTCAAGTCCTCCCAACTCCATGGCTTTCATTGACTTGCCCATCTCTCAGACGTAAGATTTGCGCCAGTGATAGGCCAGACCATATCGCACTACCGCATCCTGGAGAAACTTGGCGCCGGTGGAATGGGCGTGGTCTATGCGGCCGAAGACACAAAGTTGGGCCGAACCGTGGCCCGCAGAGACTTTTGCCGGTTTGCGAGTCGGCGCCACATCGGTCACCATTCTTTTTCCGGAACTCGCATTTCTTTGGCACTGGCTCCTCTGGACCCTACC
>JADGNP010000652.1 GCA_017883425.1 Candidatus Sulfotelmatobacter sp.
TTCAAACTGCGGGTGGTCCAATTCAACCCGGTCTTTTCGGAACCGCGGAGATAACGATCGGTCAAAAATTCGGTGTGTCGATCGTACCCGCAACCGCAGTTCTCCGCGATGACATAACGGGTATCTCGCGCGTTGCAGTCGTGTCGGGCAAAGGACGCGTGCACTGGCTCACAGTGACAACCGGAGCGACGCAGGGCGGAAATGTCGAAATCGTCAGTCCCGCGCTTGCTGCTGGGCAACGCGTAATTGTTTCCGGGCTGGTTGGCCTCCCGGAAGGATCCCAAATTGGGCCATGCGGATACGTACCAAAAAGTCAGCCTGCACCGACGGACATGTGCGCTCCTGCCCATATGGTCGTGAGCGATATCTGAACCCCATCTTGCCTGCGCGCGTCGCGCACGGCAAGCTTGTGGAATGATCCAACCTATAAAGCAAGTGAAGTGGCGGAGTCTGGTTTCAAAGCAGGAAGAGAGCGGGCAGAGTGTGGCCGCGTTTTGTCGCGCGCGGGGGCTGCCTGAATCGCTGTTTTACTACTGGAAGAAACGGTTGCGAGAAGTAGCGACGCCAGCGTTCGTGGAAGTGCAAGTTGCGCAGCCCGACCTGAGCCCGAGGCGTTCCGGCTCAGCCGTGGGAGCAACGATTGAGGTGCGGCTCAGCAATGGTCGCAGTCTGATAGTGGCGCCAGAGTTCGACGCCAGTCATTTGCGCGCCTTGTTGGCGGTGGTGGAGTCCGAGTCATGATCGGGCTGCCCAGTTTACGGGCGTTGGACCGGGCCCAGGCTACACGCATCTGGTTGGCGACAGAAGCCACCGACATGCGCTGCGGATTCGACCGGCTGGCAGAGCGGGTACGAGCGGTGATGGGTCAGGATCCACTCAGTGGTCAGCTCTTTGTATTCCGTTCACGACGCGGGGACCGATTAAAGATCCTGCTGTGGGACCGGGACGGATTTCTTCTGTGCTACAAGCGGTTAGAAACGGGAGTATTCAAGCTGCCGCGAGGCAAGGCAGGAGCGGGCTCGGTCGAACTGCGAGCCAGTGAGTTAGCGATGGTGCTGGACGGCATCGATGTTTCCCAGTTGAGGCGCGTACCACGCTATACAAGAATCAGCGAGGAAAACAAAGACTAAAGATATTAATCTGAGAAACTCACAGGCCTTGCGTCTAGAGTGAACGCACACCGTGGACGCCGAGCTCAAAGATCTTCCTCACGATCGCGAATCGCTGGCAGCGATGATCCGTTCGCTGCTTCTGGAAGGCGAACAACAGAAGCAGCGGGCCGAACAGCAGACTCGCCGTGCCGAGGAACTCTACCTGCAGAACCTCCGGCTGCAACTGGAACTAGAGCGCTATAAGAAATGGTATTACGGGCCGCGAGCCGATCGGTTGGCTACGAGCGGAGAGGTGGCGCAAGCGCTGTTGGAATTTGCCGAGCAACTGGAGGCCAAGCCGATCCATCCGGAGGATGTGCCGGCGAAAGCGGAACCCGAGTACGAGATGCGCCGGGTAAAGCGACGCCCGGGGCGACGGCATCTCGCCAACTTCGAAAATCTTCCGGTCACAACCCAAGTCTACGAACTGAATGCCGAGGAACGACTATGCCCGTGCTGTGGAGTCGAGCGCAAAGAGATTGGGGCAGACGAGAGCTGGCAGATCGAGTACCTGCCTGGCCGCTTCGAGCGCATTCAGCATCTACGCAAGAAGTATGCTTGTCCGGGCTGCGAGAAGGCAGGCGAGAACCCGCAGATGGAAGTGGCCGCGAAGCCGGAAGCGGCGATCGACAAGGGCATGGCGGGGCCAGGGCTGCTGGCCTACATTGTGACCAGCAAGTTTTCTGATTACCTGCCGCTGTATCGGCTGGAAGATATTTTCCAACGCCAAGGCTTTGAGATCTCGCGGGCGACGCAGTCGATCTGGTGTGGCGACGTCGCCGACCTGGTTGAGCCTTTGTATGCGTTGATGGCGGAGCGAGTACGGCAATCGCATGTGGTAGCCACCGATGACACGATTTTGCCGATGCTCAGCGTAGGCAAGACGCAAGCGGCGCGCATGTGGGTGTATGTGGGGGACAAGGCTCATCCCTATAACGTTTTCGCTTTCACCTTGAACCGGGGGCGGGACGGACCGAAACATTTTCTGCGCGATTACGGGAAGGTTCTGCTGGCCGATGCCTATGGGGGCTACAACGGCGTAGTGGGTGGCAATCAAATCACGCGCGCTGGGTGTTGGTCCCACGCGCGCCGGCGGTTTATTGATGCCGAGAAGGTGGCACCGGAGATTGCCCGGGAAGCAGTGGATTTCATAGGCGCTCTCTTTCGAGTAGAGAGGCAGGCCAAGGATTTTTCTATAGAGGAGCGCCTCGCATTGCGCCAAGCGCAATCGTCCCCGGTGTTAGCCAAGCTGCGGGAGAAGCTTCTCGCGTGGAAAGAGCAGCTCTTGACCAAGCACCCCATGGCAGAAGCGGTGAACTATGCCTTGAGCCAATGGGCCGAGCTGAACGTATTCTGTTCCGATGGCGCCGTGCCCATCGATAACAACGTCTCCGAGCGCGAGATGAAGCGCGTGGTGCTAAACCGCAAGAACTCTTTATTCGTGGGCAACCCCCGTGGCGGGCGAACGGCAGCGATCCTGGCCAGTTTAACCAGCACTTGCCGCCGACACGAGGTCGATCCTCAGCTGTATCTCACGCAGCTGTTGATGAACCTGCCCCAGGCGAAAGTAAGCGAGTTGTCAGCCTGGCTGCCCGACCAGTGGAAAATCCGTCACGCGGCACGAATGGCACGCTTCAATACCGTTTCGCCTGCACCGTAGCTAACCTGTAGTTCGCGTACCGCTCACGGTAGAGCGATGCAACAGAAGAGACTGGCGATGGCGAGCGGGTTTGAGCAGTACGCCAAGAAGACGCGGCGGGCTGTGTTTCTGGAA
>JADGNP010000653.1 GCA_017883425.1 Candidatus Sulfotelmatobacter sp.
AAGCGCTGCTCGGAACTCCGCGGCCGCGGCATTCAGGAATGGTTAAGCTTTTACTTTAAGTCTCCCATGACTGTTCCCGGACTCTATCCGGAGCATGATCTGTTCATTCAGCTGATGAAGCTGAAGAACACGCTTCGTCACCTCAAGGGCGAAGAACTGATCACGCACCTAGGCTTGGAGTATTACGACTGAAGATGTGAGTACTAAATGAACCACGGAGACACCGAGGCACGGAGAAAGACAAGCAGAAGGATTTTCTCAGTGACTCTGTGTCTCCGTGGTGAATTCGCTTAGGCCAGTTTCTTCTCCCGCTTGTACTCGTCGAACTTCTCCAGGAACCGGTCGATGTCCTTCTTCTGCAGATAGTACGGAGTCGAGAGCCGCAGCTTGTTGGGATCGCCGCCGCGGATGCGGATCTTGTGCGTCTTCCACAACCAGTTCTCCAGATCCACGCGCGGGACCGGCGGGACATTTACGCTGACAATCCCGCAGCGCAACGCAGGATCGGGCGAAGTCCACGACTCCGCCCCGCGCTTCTTCATTTCATCGAGAATGTAGTCGGCGGACTGGCGGTGACGGCGCTCGATGCGCTCCATGCCGATGTCGTTCGCCAGCTTGATGGAGGCGCGCAGTCCGCACAGCGCCGGAACGTTCGAACTGCCAATGCGCTGGAAGCGTTCGGCGCGGATCTTGGTGTCGTCCCAGCCTTCGGTGGCGATGGTACACCACACGCGGTCAATCACTTCATCGCGCACGTACAGAAATCCTGAACCTTTGGTTGCGAACAGCCACTTGTGCGGGCTCGAGGAATACATGTCGCAGCCCAGTTCGCTGATGTTGAGGCGCATCATGCCCGGCACGTGGGCTCCATCGACGGCCGAGAGAATTCCTTTCGTCCGCGCCAGTGCGGCGAGTTCTTTCGCCGGCAGTACCACTCCTGAAAAGGTGGTGATGTGGCTGAAGAACAGCACGCGGGTGCGCGGCGTGATGGCGTCGTTGAACAGATTCAGAACCTGCGCAGCATCTTTCACGGGGCGGGGAAGCGTGATCTTCTTCACGACGATGCCGTAGCGCTTGGCCTTGAGGTCCCAGGGATGTTCGCCTCCGGGATGCTCCTGGTCGGTCATGAGGACTTCGTCGCCGGGCTTCATGTCGATGCCGTTGGCGATGTAGCTGTTGGCTTCGGTCGCATTGCGCAGCAGGGCAATCTCGTCCCGCTTGCATCCCACGAATGCGGCGAGCGGATCGCGGAACTCGTTCCAGGCGGCGTATCCCCAGATGGGATAGTCTTCGGGATCCTGCTGGTCCATTTTTTCGGTCGTGGTGTAGCCGTCGAAGATGGCGCGCAACACGGGTGCGGGACTCGAGCCGACCGTGCCGTTGTTGAGATAGACCTCGTCTTCGGGAATGATGAATTGCCGGCGCATCTCGGCCCAGAAGGCGTCTTCATTCTTGTCGAGCAGGGAGCGATCGGGAAGGGGCGGAGTCTTCTCGAGTTGGGCGAGCAGGTTGCCGCGGAAGGCCAGTGAGGCGGCGACCCCAGTGGCGGCGGTGGAGAGAAAATGACGGCGGTCGAGCAAAAGGCACCTCCTGACGTCGCCGAACTTTATACCACGCCGGCAGGAGGATGCCCTCAACAAAAGCCCTGGTCCGGCGATCAGAAGCTGGGAAGGTTAAACTTCGACGAGATGAAAGTGAGCCCCTTCACCCCACTCAGTCCCACCAGCAAGGCGACAAAAAACACGCTGAGGCGATTGTGCAGAAAGGCGGTCTCTAGCTTCGGCAAACCGACAATCACGTAAGCCCAGCTCGCCACCAAGCCCACAATCAGACCGGTCACGACTCGCATCCACAGTTTGCCCTGTGAGTTTATCCAGGCCAGAATTCCGCCGAGCAGTCCGCCAAGCAAACTGGCGACGAGAACTCCCAGCCAGGTAATGGTGATCACGGAAGTTACCGGCGCGTAGTCCGGTGTGAAGACTTGCACCGTTGATTTCCCAAAGAATGTGGGAACGAGGATTGTGGAAGAATCGAAGCCTCCCGCCTGCACGATAGTTTTCAGCGGATTGACGTTGAGAACAGAGCTATCCGCGCTGAAGTGAAGCTCACGCGGGTCGCTCAACCGCACCGGACCGCTGGGGCCTTTGAAACGAGCTGTGAGGTTGAAGTTGTCGACAATGGTGAGGCTCTGCGGAACATTGACGAATTCGATCCCGCTGATGTTGTCGGTAAATTTGTGGGTAACCCGCTTGGGATCAGCTCCATCCGTGCCAGAAACGAAAGTGTAATTGGGCGGATTGGTCGCAGCCACAGTCAAGGTCGCGGACGGAATCGGATACTTCGACGTCCAGCACGCCATGCCCGAGGTTGTACCTTTACGGATGGCGATTAGGTTATTGTCGAGCATGCCGTTGCTTGGGCTGAGCCAGATCTGGATGTCACGCTGCAGATCATCCGCCCCCAGATAGAAGACCTGGACCCGGGCACAGGTTGTACCGTCAGCGCGAGTCCCGCCATTGGAATCCTCCCCGGAGACGGTCAGCACGAGCTGGGCCGGTGAGGAGGGCTGCGACGGAGCAGGTACCTGCGGCGGCGGATAGGCCGCCAGGATCAATCTTGCCTGCCCTGGCGGCCAGTGGAAAAAATCACGCTGGCGGGAGCTCGGGCCACCGCCCTGTTTCGCGGCCGGTGGTTTGTTGGCTTGTTGTGGGGCATTGGCTTGGCTCTTCGCCGGGCGCACCAGAACAAAATTGGATCCGCCAACGAGTTGCTGGTCATGCTGCTTGACGGTGAGCTTGGCCAGACCACTTTCGCCGATCGGAATCGTTATTTGCTTGGATGATTCTCCCGGCGCGAAGGTGAGCGAGTAGGTCGCGCTCTGGCCGGAGGGTTTCTCCACCTGGACTTCCGCATCAAAG
>JADGNP010000654.1 GCA_017883425.1 Candidatus Sulfotelmatobacter sp.
TTGCTGGCGGAGGACGTTCCGGCGGCGGCGGGGCTGATGCGGCCGATCCAGGTCATCGCGCCCGAAGGAACCGTCGTGAACGCGCGGCCTCCCGCGGCGGTTGCCGGAGGAAATGTCGAGACTTCGCAGCGCACCGTCGACGTGGTTCTGCGGGCGCTGGCGCAGGCGATTCCGGATCGCATCCCGGCGGCGGCCGCGGGGACGATGAACAATCTGACCATCGGCGGCATGGATCCGCGCACGGGCGAGCCGTTCGCTTACTACGAGACCGTGGCGGGCGGGATGGGCGCTCGGCCTGGCAAATCCGGGGTTTCCGGCGTACACACTCATATGACAAATTCGCTGAACACTCCGGCGGAGGCGCTGGAGTATGCCTATCCGCTGCGGGTGCGGCGCTATTCGCTGCGGCCGGGCAGCGGCGGGGAGGGAAAGTTCCGCGGCGGCGACGGAATTGTTCGCGAGATGGAAGTGCTCGCCAACTGCGAAGTGACTCTGTTGGCCGACCGCCGTACCCGCGGACCTTGGGGACTGTCTGGAGGAGCGGACGGCGCGCCAGGCAGAACTTTCATCACGCGCCACGACGGCTCGGTCGAGCCGATGCCCGCGAAGTTCAGCACTCGTCTGCGCAGGGGCGAACGGATCACGATTGAGACACCAGGGGGCGGGGGCTGGGGGGAGTAGCGGCTCGCTCTATCAGCGTTGCTATACGATCTTGATGTGAAAGGACGGCAATTTATGCACATTGTGAAGTCGGTTGGGGTAATGTCGGTGGCCAAGATCATGGGCCTGGTCTATGGCTGTCTCGGGCTGATTTTCGTGCCATTCTTCCTGCTCATCGGATTGGTTGGATCGATGGCAGGTCAACAGAAAACTCCGTTCGCCGGAGCAATCGGCGTCTTCCTTGCCGTTCTCATGCCGCTATTCTACGGCGTGCTTGGATTCATCATGGGAGCGATTGGGGCGTTGCTGTATAACCTCTTCGCCAATTTAGTGGGAGGCTTTGAGTTGGAACTGGAGTCGCGGGCGGCTTTGCCTGTGGCACCCTATCCCATGATTCCTCCGCCTACCCCGGGCATCTAGATTTGGAGGAGGCACCCACCATGGCAATCGATCTCGCTACCCACTACCTCGAGGAGGCCGGCCGCCAGATGCGCGGCCACAAGCGCATGGGCGAGGGGGCGATGGCGCAACTTCGCGACGACGACTTTTTTCTCGCACTCGACCCGGAGTCGAACTCCGTTGCCATTCTGGTCAAGCATCTGGCGGGCAATATGCGCTCGCGCTTCACCGACTTGCTCACCACCGACGGCGAAAAGCCGGATCGTTTTCGCGATCGCGAATTTGAAGTAAGCGGAGCGACTACGAGGGCCGAGGTGATGCGTTGGTGGGAAGAGGGCTGGGCATGCGTGTTGGCGGCGCTCGACGCGCTCAAGCCTGAAGATGTGATGCGCACGGTCACCATTCGGGGAGAACCGCACACCGTGCTGCAGGCCACCAACCGGCAGATCGCGCACTACGCTGCCCATATTGGGCAGATTGTGTTTCTGGCCAAGCATTTACGGTCGAGCCAGTGGAAGACGCTGACCATTCCGCGGGGGAAGTCGGAGGAGTTTAAGAAAGTAGTGCCGAAAACCTCCAAGCCGTGAATTGGTAGAACGTGTTTCATAAACCATTTCTTGGGAAGGGCACGGCTTCAGCCGTGCCGCTCAGAGTCGCAAACAATGCAGGCTTTAGCCCCTGAGGCGAGCAGTCTCCCTTCCCACAAATGCATAAGGCCGGATAGCCGACAGCCTGCCCTGAGCTTGCCGAAGGGCGGCCGTCCCTACATGGTTGCGGTGCTAGAATCATACGTTTTGTGTTTGGGTCAGTTTTCGATAACGGACTTTATAGGTGGCATTCATGGCTGGAACAATGCTGGCGGTGGTCAAGCCGGAGGCGGCGCCGGGAGCGGACGTCCGCGAAGTAAAGATTCCCGCCTTTGGGCGCACTGAGGTGCTGGTCAAGGTGAAGGTCGCGTCGATTTGCGGCACCGACCTGCACATCTACAACTGGGACCGCTGGGCGCAGAATCGCATTCATCCGCCGCTGATTCCGGGGCATGAGTTCTGCGGCGAGGTTGCCGCGTTCGGCGATGAGGTCACCAGCGTCAAGGAAGGCGACTTCGTCTCCGCCGAGATGCACGTGGCGTGCGGCAAGTGCCTGCAGTGCCGTACTGGTGAAGCCCACATTTGCCAGAACGTGAAAATCATCGGCGTGGACGCCGATGGGGCCTTCGCCGAGTACGTGGTGATTCCGGAGTCGAACATCTGGAAGCTTGATCCCGCCATTCCGCAGGAGTACGCCTCGATTCTCGATCCGCTGGGGAACGCGGTGCACACGGTGCTGGCCGGGGAGATCGCGGCCAAGAGCGTGGCCATCACGGGTTGCGGACCGATTGGGTTGTTTTCGATTGCCGTGGCTAAGGCCGTGGGCGCGACCTCAGTGTTCGCGATTGAAGTCAACGAACACCGCGCCAAGATTGCGCGTGAGATGCAGGCCGACTACGTGCTCAATCCGGCAAAAGAAGATGTCACCGCGATCGTGATGGAGAAGACGGGCGGTCTGGGCGTCGACGTAGTGCTGGAGATGGCGGGGCATCCGGATTCGATTCGAACCGCGTTTGATATTGTGCGGCGCGGTGGAAGAATCTCCTTGCTCGGATTGACTTCGAAGCCCGTCTCCCTGAATTTTTCCGAAGACATCATTTTCAAAGGCATTACGGTGCAGGGCATCAACGGGCGCCGCATGTACCAGACCTGGTATCAGATGACGGCGCTGCTCAAGAACGGCAAACTCAATCTGCATCCGGTGATCACGGATCGCATCCCGATGAAAGATTTCTCCAAGGCCATGGAGCGGCTGAAAACG
>JADGNP010000655.1 GCA_017883425.1 Candidatus Sulfotelmatobacter sp.
CGCGCAGCAAGTTAGGAATTGCGATAGCTGCGATGATCAGGATGATTGCCACCACGATCAGCAGCTCGATCAGTGAGAAACCCTTTTGTTTCCGCATCTCTATTTCCCCTCGTCTTTGGTTTTGAAATCTGCTGGTCACGGATGACTCAGTCGTTACGATACTTGCACTTGCCTCGCCAAATCCGCGACCGACGCCGGTCGTTGAGGAATATCCTTTGTTTTCAATGCCAAGGCAGACATAGGTCATCTTCATTGCCACCCCTGATCGACCTTGTGCTGCCAAATTGTGGCGGGCCATGACAAACTTTTGTCAGTCCGGGAAGTTCGCCAGTTACTGGATCGCTGGCTCGTGCTGGGACGGGCCATTAGAGGATGGCAGCGCTATCCAGCCAGTTCTGAGAGGCGGCGAAGTAGCGGAGGCGCCAGGCGCGGGGCGAGTTCGCTGCTTGAAAGCGGAATCCTTGTTCTGAGGGTCAAACAACAAAGGGCAGCGAGCCGAAGCTCGCTGCCCTTATGGCGCATACCCTCCCCCAGGTACTCGCCAGAATCAAACGTGCGTTACTGGTTAAGCGGGTTGAAGGCGAGGATGCCCGGTTCGGTGTTGGAGCAAACGCCCAGGGGGTCGACGCGAACCACCGCATCTTCCTCGGCGCAGAAGCCGCGGATGCCCGTCTGGTTGACCGCAAGCGGGATCGCGACGACCGCATAGCCGGTGAACACGCCGGCTGTGGCAGTGCCAGCGCCGGTGGTGAACGAATATCCGCTCTTGCCGCTGGCGGCCGGGTTCCCGTTGTTGGCCAGCACGGAGTCAATCAAGCAGGCCGTGGTCGAGCTGGGAACGCAAGCCACGCCCAGTGCGCCACCCAGGGAAACCAGGTTCGCCGAATACCCGACGGTCGGATAGGCGGTCTGGTAGGTTACTTCGCCCGTGGTGACGGTACGAATGGAAGCGACAGCAGACGACTCATTGGCCGCCATCCGGGCGCGCAGCAGGTTCGGAATCGCGATAGCTGCAATGATCAGGATGATTGCCACCACGATCAGCAGCTCGATCAGTGAGAAACCCTTTTGTTTCCGCATCTCTTTAGTTTTCCTCTCGTTGGTCTTGATTTAACTGCTGGTCACGGATGACGCAGTCGTCACGATATTTGCATTTGCCTCGCCAAATTCGCTAGTTACCTCAGTTCCGGATGGAGGTCCGGGAAGGGCTTTGTTTTCAGTGGGAAGGCAAACTCCCGTATTTTTCGGACCTGGCCCGACCCGTTGGTGCTGGCAAAATACGGCAGCCGGGCTGACAATTCGTGTCAGTCTGGAACTGCAACGCGTTCCATATTGGAACGGGGGAGGGCCTGCGGTTTGCGGGCGATACTCTGCTGGTGTTTCCAGATTCGGTGCGCCATGGTCGGCCCGGGACGGGCAGCGCGCCGGGGATCGACCGCGTAGAATGTTGCGGCGAAGTTCGTGAACCCCGAATGGATATTTCGAAAAATGCATTTCAAGTCGACGCTGAGATCGCGCGCGCCTGGACGCTGCCCGCAGAACTGTATAGGGACGCGAGCATTTGGACTGCCGAAAAAGAAAAAATCTTCTCGCGCACGTGGCAGGTAGTTGGTCACGGGAGCCAGGTCGCGCATCCCGGCGACTACTTCACCACGGAACTGATGGGCGAACCTTTGTTGTTCGTGCGCGGCAGCGACGCCAAGTTGCGCGGGTTCTACAACGTCTGCCGGCACCGGGCCGGGCCTCCGGCAGAAGGGTGCGGCTCCCACAAACTGTTTCGCTGCGGATACCACGGGTGGACTTACGGGCTCGATGGGGCGCTGATCCGCGCTACCGAGATCGAGGGCGTGGAGGGATTTCGTCCGGAAGATTTTGCCTTGAAGGCGGTACGGACCGAGGAATGGTTCAGCCTCGTGTTTGTGAACCTCGACCTGGAGGCGCGGCCTCTGCGGGAGAGTTTGGGCGAGTTGCCGCAACAGGCGGAGAAGTTTCCGTTTGCGGAAATGAAGTTGTTCGAGCGCCGCACCTACGACATGAAGTGCAACTGGAAGACTTATGTGGACAACTATCTGGAGGGGTATCACCTGCCCAGTGTGCATCCCGGGCTGAATCGCGAACTGGATTACAACGCTTACGTGGTCGAACCTTATGAGCGGCATGTGCGCCAGTTCAGTCCGATTCGGGGAGCGCAGCCGGGCGATGCCACGCCGCGGCGCTACCCGAATGCGCGGGAAGATTTGACTACGGACTACTTCTGGATTTTTCCCAACTGGATGCTGAACTGCTATCCCGACAACGTGTCGCTCAACATTGTGCTGCCGGTCGAGGCGGAGCGCTCGCTGGCGATCTTCGAGTGGTATTTGCCGGAGAAGGATCACGGCGCTCCGGCGGCCAAGGCGTCGGTCGAGTTCAGCGATCAGATTCAGAGTGAGGATGTGGGGATCTGCGAGACGGTGCAGAAGAATTTGCGTTCCCGAAGTTACTCGCGCGGCAGGTTCAGCGTGAAGCAGGAAAAAGGCGTGCATGCGTTTCATCGGATGTACGCTGAATGGATGAAGGACTCGAAGTCTTGACCGCAAGCTCCGCATGACCCCGGAACCAGAAGGCTGCACTGGCAAAACGTAGCGCCGCCGTCCCGGCGGCTGTCGGGGGCGTCTCGCCCCCACATGCGAAGGCAAGATGCCGGCGCTACAAGGAAGTCACAGAGCCAGACAGGGTTCTATTGAGGTTTGCAGAATATAGTGACACCGCTACACGGTCTGTCATTCCGAGCGGAGTTCCGTCATCCGCATCGCGGATAGCGGAACGTAGTCGAGGAACCTGCTGTTACGCGGCAGAAAAGCAGGTTTCTCGACTCCGCAAGGTCTGTCCGCTCGCGGACAAACCTTGCTGCGCTCGA
>JADGNP010000164.1 GCA_017883425.1 Candidatus Sulfotelmatobacter sp.
GCTTGAGCGGCACGACTTGAAGTCGTGCCCTTCCCGGTCGTGGTGGCTTTCAACGGGGAAGGGTACGACTTCCAGTCGTACCGCATCGGCCGGAATGTATGGACCCGGCTTCAGGCGCTGTAGCGCGGAATGCGAGTTTTTCCGCAGCCCTTCAGCCGCAGAGGTACCTCGGTGGCTGAAGCCACTTGTTTTGGATGCCTGGATCGCAGCGCTGAAAGCGCTGCGCCACCCAAAGGCTGCTTCATAGAAACTAAAATTGTGCGAATGCAATAGTATTCCGTGTCCCGCCCATTACGGATTTCGTAACAAGTCCCGATCAGGCGGGGTTGGCAGGCGGGCCGAAGCGAACCCGGGGCTTCCCTCCGACCCATTGTTCTGACGGCGTTTACCTCGACCTGGATTGCCAAAGGCGAACAAGAAACTCGGAT
Source organism: Candidatus Sulfotelmatobacter sp. (assembly GCA_017883425.1). Lineage (GTDB taxonomy): Bacteria > Acidobacteriota > Terriglobia > Terriglobales > Acidobacteriaceae > Sulfotelmatobacter. Next base: position 429 of record JADGNP010000164.1, read on the forward strand.
TTTGTAACGGATTGCACTGTTTTGGCGTCTGTTCAGTCAGCAGGTTTAGCATTCCATCCCTGTTGGGAAATGACCGAACCGACCTCGGGCCGAAAAAGGGGCTGTAACGCGGCGCCCCGATTCCTCACCATACTTTGTCCGAAATGGAGGTTCTTCCAATGAATCACCGCATCAAGGCAGCTCCCAAAGGGAACAAACCAGTCTCCATCCACCGCGATAGCCCTGTCGCGCCAGCATGGCCGAGTTTCCAGGGCAACTCTCAGTTTGTGGGAACCAGTCCCAGCGGCCGGGTAACCGTATTTGTTGACTCCTCGCTCGGCCAGCCGGCGCTGCAGAACGCTCAGGATCTGGTCAACGACGCCGATCGTGTGGTGGCCGCCAACGACGGGATCTTCGGCACTACCGGAGGCCCGGTCAACGTCATTGTTTTCGCCCTGGGTGGCGCCACCGACGGTACCGGCGGCGCCGACCACATGGGCTGCGATTACACAACGGGAGCCGCCATCGAGGTCTGTGCTTCCTTCGGCAACTCGGACCGCGTCTCCGCGTTGTTTGAGGCGGAACTAAGCGAATGTTCGATGGACGGAAACCTGTGCGGCCTGAGCACCGGCGAAGCCTTGTCGCGCTGGTGTGCAACCCTGATCGGCAACAATGCTCTTGCCGATTTCTCAACCGCTCCGCAGTGGCTGCAGGATGGCGAACCAGACTTCGTAAACCAGACGGATCCCACCGACCAGAGCGCGGACAGCACCGGCTGCGGGATGGCATTTCTGTCGTGGCTGATCAGCCAGGGGTACGGTTTGGAGAAGATCGCCCCAACGATGGTGAACCTGGGTGACGCCGGAACGCTGGCTCAGCTCTACTCCAGCCTGACCTCCGATGACGCCGCCAACGCCTGGCCGAACTTCCAGAACGCGATCCAGGCCCTGCCGAACGGTGTGACCAACGATGATCCTTTCGGTGGATTGGCTCAGCCCACGCAGATGGCACATCTGGCTCCCCGGACAGCAGAACTGGTGGGCAGGGTTTTGGCCGCTATTGTCGCCGATCTCTCCGCAGGCCGGCAGCCGGAACAAATCATGGCCAACGTGCGCGCTGCCATGCTCCCCGTTTCCAGCGGCAAGGCGCCAACGGTTTGCTCACCCAAGTCGAAGCGGTTGCTCCCGCCGGGCAGGCAACACCGCACCACCAAGTCGGCGTAAGCAAGACGCCACAAACGAAACAAGGCCGGCGGCTGATCCATCAGCCGCCGGCCTTCTTGAAAGTCCAGAGTCTAAGGCAGTCTGTCCGCCAGCCCCGGAATCGTCTTCTTCAGGTCGTTGTAGATCACCATCACCGCGAACAGCACCAGGAAGACGAAGGCGAATTGGTAGACGCGCTCCTTGATGTTCAAGCTGATGTCGCGGCGCATCAGCCCCTCGATCAGCAGGAACAGGATCACCCCGCCATCTAGGATTGGAATCGGCAGCAGGTTGAAAATGCCAAGATTCAGACTGATGGCTGCTGTCAATCCCATCAGAGGAGTCCAGCCCTTTCGCCGGGCCGCTTCTCCCGCAGCCTGCCCAATCCGGATTGGCCCTTCAATCGATTGCATCGAGATTTTTCGCTGCGCCATCTTCTTGACCAGTTCCAGGATCAGCAATGCGTTCTGCCGGTTCTCATGCAGGGACAGGTCTAGGGCCGCCGCAAAGGGCAGCGTCTTGACCTTCATCTGCATGGTCCCGATGCCGATGCGATAGCGCTTTTCCGTAAGAACGGGCTGAACGGTAAATGTTTTCTGCTGGCCATTCCGCAGCACGGTGAGGGTGATCGGCTTGTCCTTCGAGACTTCCAGGCTCTCGACCATCGACGCCAGGGCCGGTACCGGTTTACCGTCAAGCGCGACGATCTTGTCCCCTTCTTTCAGGCCGGCCTTCTCCGCCGGCATGTTCTCTTGCAGATCGGTGATCGTGACCGTGTCTTCTTTCGGCGTCCAGCCCGCGTATCCGATCTGATCGAGTCCCATCGCTTCCGGCACTACGGTCTTTTCCAGCGTCTGCCCGTTACGTTCTACCTCAACCACGAGCGGCTGCCCGGGGCTCAGCGCCTGCTTCAGATCAACCTGCTCCCAGGTGGGATTCTCCACTCCGTCGACGCGCGTAATGCGGTCGCCGATCTGGAACCCGGCCTTGGCGGCCGGCGTGCCCTTCGTCACCCATCCGATCACCGGCGCCTCGTCGTACACTGCCGGATACTCGTAATGCACCATGTACACGGTGGTGAGCAGGACGATTGCCAGCAGGATGTTCATCGTCGGCCCGGCAATCGCGATCAGGAAGCGGTGCCAGCGCGAGTGATTCATGAACTCGCGCGGATCGTCCGAGCGCTCGTCCATCGGGTTCTCGCCGCTCATTTTGACGTAGCCGCCGAGCGGGATCGCGTTGATTCGATAGTCGGTCTCACCTCTGCGGAAGCCCACCAGCCGCTTGCCGAATCCAATGGCGAATTGCTCCACCCGTACTCCCAGCCACTTGGCCACGGCATAGTGGCCAAACTCGTGGATCAGGATCATGAAGCCGAGGACCGCAACCACCGCTACCAGTGAAGTCAAGAAGTCAGACATAATCGAGGGTACGTACTCTCCAGCTGCTTAGATTCCGAAATTATGCGAAAGATGTTGCCCGGGGCCCTTCAATTTTCTTTCCGTCCGCCACCCGCTGTTGTGCCAATCGACGGGCCTCGGCGTCGGCTTCCAGCACTTTCCCAATAGAGTCCAGCTTCCCAGAATTGGTTGCAGCCAGAACGTCTTCGATAATCCTGGGAATCTGGTTGAAGCCGATGCTGCCTTCCAAAAACGCCGCTACGGCGACTTCATCCGCCGCGTTCAGCGCCACCGTCTTCGCGCCGCCGGCCTCGACTGCCTCGTAGGCAAGACGCAGACAAGGGAATTTTTTCAGGTCTGGTGGGCAGAAGTCCAGATGACGCAAGTCACTCACCGCAAAGCGCATATCCGACGGAATCCGCTCCGGATATGTTAGGGCGTACAGAATCGGCAGCCGCATGTCGGTCACCGAGAATTGAGCAAGTATGCTGCCATCCACAAACTCCACCATGGAATGGATGGTCGACTGCGGGTGGACAATTACTTCCACTTTTCCCGGCGGCATATGAAATAATCTGCACGCTTCGATCACCTCAAACCCCTTGTTCATCAGCGTGGCTGAGTCGATGGTGATCCGCCGCCCCATCTTCCAGGTGGGATGATTGAGCGCCTGCTGCACGGTGATTGCCGCAAACTCCGAGTGCGGGGTATTGAGAAACGGCCCGCCAGAAGCCGTGAGCCAGATGCGCTCCACTTCCTCCATGCGCCCGCCGCGCAGGCATTGATGGACCGCGTTGTGCTCGCTGTCAATCGGAAGCAGCGGCTTGCCTTGCCTGCGGGCCTCGGCCGTGATCAACTCTCCCGCGGCAACGAGACATTCCTTGTTGGCCAGCCCCAGAATCTTGCCCGCCCGCACCGCCTCATATGTCGCTTCCAGCCCAGCCACGCCCACGATGGCGCTGACCACGAAGTCCACTTCGGCATGCGTCGCGACCCGCACGGTCCCCGCCGCGCCATGCACAACTTCAATCTCGCCCAGCCCTTCCTTTTTCAAACGCGATCGCAGAACGTCGGCATCCGCTTCCGCCGCCATCGAGATCACTCGCGGCCGCCAGCGCCGCGCCTGCGCAAACGCCGCCTCAAGATTCGACCCGGCGGCCAGCGTCACAATCTGAAACCGGTCGGGATACGACTCGGCCACACTGAGCGTGCTGCGCCCAATCGAGCCCGTCGATCCCAGGATGGCTATGCGTTTCATGATTATTTGGAGAATCGCGTTACGCTGGCGATCCTTTCATTTCGCGCCGGCCAGCGCTACCGCGTAGTGGTCAATCCAGTCTCGCTGCTCCGCTGTTTCTGGGACGGAGACGCCGCGCGCCGCCGAGACCATCTCCACGGCAGCTCCCGGGCTCATGCCCTTTCTCACCAGCAGACAAGCTGCCACCAACCCGCTGCGCCCGATTCCCTGGCGGCAATGTACAACCACATTCTTGCCTTCCGACAGAGTGCCAGTGACTTTTTCCAAAACGTCCGCCCACTTCGCCTCTGACCTTGGAATCTGGCGATCGGGAATCGGAAAGGAAGCGAATTCCATCCCCTGCGTTTTAGCTTCGCCCCCTTCCTCTTGGAGATCCAGGTCTTTTTCCTCGTCCGGTGTGAGCAGCGACAGCACCGTGTCTATACCCGCCCGCTTCCAGCTGGCCATGTCATCCCGCAGCCAGTCTCCGCCCCGCGGACGGGCGGCCATGGCCAGTTTTCCGCGCCACGGTCCATCGAGCCAATAGAGTTCTTTTTGCATCTTCACTCTTGATCCTTCACGACGATCTCCCGAGGAAGGTTGTCAACATCCACACCCCGTTGGCGAAGAATGTGGATGCGATGATGTCCCTCCAGTATAGTTCCTTCCGGCCGTGTTTTCAGACAACCAGCCTGTCCCGGCAATAACGATGCCCGCAGGGCTTCCGTCGAAAGCCGCTCCAGTTGCGCAAGTTTGACTGCATTAAGAGAGCTGTCGGGGTGAAGTGGTTTCAGAGGAGGGCACTGAGGCAGGTCCACCATTGTATTGAATAAGGCCTACTGCATCACACGCCAAGCGGTATAGAACCAAAGCACCGGAGCGGCAAACAACAGCGCGTCGATACGGTCGAGCATGCCGCCGTGCCCGGGGAGGATCGCTCCCGAGTCTTTCACTCCCGCGCCCCGCTTGATCAGCGACTCCACCAGATCGCCGAGCTGCGCCGCCACATTCAGCGCGATCGTCAGCAGAATGACCGGCCCCATCGCCGGTTGTTCCAGCCCGAACAAGCCGTCGCGCCGCTCGATCAGACCGAATCGCAGTAGCGCCGAGCTCAGAGGCAAAGCGTAGTGAAACAACAACCATCCGACGCCAACGCTCGCCACCAGCGAGGCCACCGCACCTTCCCACGTTTTCTTCGGACTGATACGCGGTGCCATCAAATGCCGCCCCATCGACTTGCCCACAAAGTACGCGAAGATGTCCCCCGCCCAAACGACCAGCAGCAGATACAGCAGATAAAACGCGCCCGCCCACTGTTGCCGAAGCTGTACCAGCATCCCCATGGGCAGAGCGATGTAAGTAAATGCGAACACCGAGGCCGCCGCCGCCGGATATCCGCTGCGCAATTCTGCCCGCCGCATCAGGATGGTCAGCGCCAGAAACGGCGCAATCGCCGCGGCAAATCCCAGGCAGTACACAAAGATCGCCGTGGAAAGCAGCGGCTTCTCATTCCCCACATTGAACGCCAATAGCAGAAAAAAGATGCCAACGAAAATGTAAGTCGGGGTACGAAGTGTTTGCACACCGTAAGATTCCGTCAGCTTCAGGAATTCATGAATGGTGAGCAGCGCCACCGTGGCCGCGACGACCGCCACGACAGGCACCGGCGCCCGCAGGATCAGCGCCAGCACAATCGGAATCAGGACGACCGCGGTCGCGATGCGTTTTAACAAGGGAAGTAGTTGTGAGTCGTGCTGCGGCCTCGGCCGCGCCGTAACGATATTTGCACGAATTCAAGAATTTAACCACAGAGGACACAGAGGACACAGAAAATCTTGGAGGACTTTCCGCTTCCTCTGTGCTCTCTGTGTCCTCAGTGGTTAAGTTTTTCGTTCGTGAAGCGCCGAAGAAGTCTCCAGCGGCGCGTGCCCGTCGCCGTGATTCAGCCCGCCGTAGCGCCGCTCGCGCTTCTGGTATTCCGCAATCCCCTCGAGCAGATGCAGCCCGCGGAAATCCGGCCATAGCGTGGGGGTCACATAAATCTCGGCGTACGCGAGTTGCCACAGCAGGAAATTGCTCAAACGCATCTCGCCCGAGGTCCGCACCACCAGGTCCGGGTCCGGAAGATTCCGCGTATACAGATGCCGGCCCACGGTATCCTCGTCGATCTGCAGGTGAGCGAGCCCGCCGTTCTGCGCAGCCGCGTTCACCATGGAGCGGAACGCATCCACCAGCTCGCTGCGCGCGCTGTAGTTCAGCGCCAGCGTGAGCACCATCCCTGAGTTGCGCGCCGTCGCCTCGCGGGCCCAGGCCATGCGCTCCTGCACGTCCTCCGGCAATTCGTGCTGCCGCCCAATATATTCCAGGCGGATATTGTTCTTGTTCAGCGTGGGGACTTCCGCCTTCAGATAGCGGCTCAACAGGCTCATCAGGAATCCGACTTCGCTCTTGGGCCGCTTTTTCCAGTTTTCTTCCGAGAACGCGTAGAGCGTGAGCGCGGGAATATGAATGCGCGCCGCGGTCTCCACCGTCGAGCGCACGGCGGTCACTCCGGCACGGTGCCCGGCCACCCGCGGCAGGTGGCGCCGTTTGGCCCAGCGCCCGTTGCCGTCCATGATGATGGCGATGTGTTTCGGGAGCCGTGCTGGATCCAGCCGGCGGTAGACTTCGGTTTCCTTGCGGTCGAGCCCCGTGGGTACTTTGTCGTACAAAGTGGCCTCTCAATATGAGGCTAACACAGCGGGGAAGTGGCGCGCAATGACGCAACCGCTATCTCCTGCCCTGATTCCCGTTCAGGGAGCGCATCCGGTAGTAATGGATACCAGGAAGTAGCAATACGAAATAGGCAAGGCCATCCCAGCCCACGCTCTCTGAAGCGAGAGGCGACAACACGGCTGGCCTGGAGACAGCAGAGAATGCGCTTACATCTTCCTGGTTCATGCCGGATAGATGCCCGGTCAATCTACTTCGGATTCACCGCACCAGCCGCGGAGCGGCGCAAGAATGCAGCCCACGGCGCAAGCCGTGGGAAACTTGAATTAAATGAGGATCAGCCCCAGCGGGGCGAAAGAACATCCACCTTGGAGATTTCGTTTCACTTTGCCAATCTGGTCGCAATCAACTTGGCTCTGGCGGAGGTCGCGAGAGCAAATAAAAAAGCCGGGACCCAGAATCGGTCCCGGCATTAGTGTTGGCTGGTTGCCCGGATAAACTTGAGCCTGCTGGCGAAATCCTGAACGAAGTGCAGGATCTTATGCCGCACCCAATATCGTCGGCACAATAAGCCTGAAACTTGACCTACGCGCTGCGCCGCGGCCGTACCGTCAAATCCCGCACCTGGGTCAGAATGCTCGACATCTGCATCCCGTTCAGTTGCGCAACAAACGGCAGCAACTCCGCGATAAACTGGTCTTTCATCAGTTCGTTGACTTCTTCCTGGCGGGTGCGTTCGCCGCCGCTGAGCAGATCGGGCACAGAAACCTCCAGTGCGCGCGCCAGCCGTTCCAGGGAAGACAGCGTCGGCGTGGCTTTCTCGTTTTCGATTTTGGAAACGTAGGTGCGCGGCACCGACATGCGTCCCGCCAGTTGCCGCTGGCTGAGCCCGTTGCGCAGGCGCAGGGAGCGGATGGAGGTCGCCAGGTTCAAATGTCCGCGTCCGTTGCTGCCGGGCACGGGCATCATCAACGGCGGCGCTACCGTGATGGGTTCGGGTTCAGGTTCCTCGTCCAGGGACGCATGACAGCGTCGGCAATTATTGTTGGAAGTACGGAACTGGACCAGCAGGCAGTGATCGCATCGGACGACTTCCCGTGAATCTACCGGGGCAAGTGTCGTGGCCATCGGGTTGTGGGAGTGCCAGAGCGGGCTACTCCTTACAGCCTAAAAGCAGGAACCAATTGGGGGAGAGGTTCCGACTGCTTGGTCAATCTGCGGCATACGCCCTGTGGAAGTCAAGGTTAAAATGCTAGAAGCCCGCGAATTTTGCGGGCGAAACCAAAAGCAACCCGCCAAATACCCGGAGAAAACAGGCAAAGACCATGATTGATCGCGAGTCTACGTGGTGTTTACTAACTGAGTTCACTCAGTCCGAAAGTTTGCGCAAGCACGCGCTGGCCGTCGAGGCCTGCATGCGCGCCTGCGCCCGCAAGTGGGGAAACGGTTCCCCCGAAGACGAGAATCTGTGGGGCATCGTCGGACTGATTCACGACTTCGACTACGAACGCTGGCCCACTCCCGAAGACCATCCCTACAAGGGCAACGAAATCCTGAAAGAGCGCGGATACTCCGACGAGATCCGCCGCGCCATCATGTCGCACGCCGAATACACCGGCGTCCCCCGCGACACGCCCATGGAAAAGGCTCTGTTCGCCTGCGACGAACTCGCCGGATTCATCACCGCGGTCGCGCTGATCAAGCCGGGCAAGTCTCTGGCCGAGGTCGACACCAAGTCGGTGCGAAAAAGAATGAAAGACAAAGCCTTCGCCCGCAAGGTGAACCGCGACGACATCATCAGCGGCGCCGCCGCTCTGGGCGTAGATCTGGATGAGCACATCGCCTTCTGCATCGAAGCCCTGAAGCCCATCGCCGATCAGCTTGGGCTGGATGGAAGCGCGGCCAAGGCCGGATAATTCTTCGCGGCTGAAGTTTGACCGCTCACCTGGGACACATCACTGGCACGAACCTGTGCTAATATCTGCTGGCATTTCCCCCTGATGGTTCGCACCTCTATCTGAAGTGCGGAGAGCCGGTGAGTATGCCGACAAACAGCACCACACCGCCCACGGCCAAGGTCCTATTGGGATGCAGCAAGTGCGGCGCGAGCCTGCCGGACGAGGCGCAGTTCTGTCTGAAATGCGGGAAGCCGGTAAGTTCCCCGGCGAAAAACACTGCGGTGGTGGAGTCGCTACCGCCAGCCGAGATCCCGAGGCAACGACGCAAACGGCGCGTGCTCCTTTGGATACTGCTGGCAATCCTAGCCGGAGTCATTCTGTGGGCGGTGACCAGCGACAGCCCGGGCGCACAGCAGGTGCAGGAGTTTGTTGGGTGGAAGCAGGATCGGATCATCCTCGACTCTGCTTTTTCCGTCGGTCCGCATACCTTTCGCTATTACAAATTCGCTTTGCCCGAAGGCTCTGTGAACGTAGCCGTCGTTGGCCAGTTCAAATCCGCTGCTGACAGTCAAAGTGCCGTTAACCGTAAGAACCAGCCGAGCGACAAAAACAAGGACAAAGACAGCGACAACAGCATTGAGGTCTACGTCCTCACCGAACCCGCCTTTACCGTTTGGCAGAACGGATACGCGACCAGTTCCCTCTACGAAAGTGGCAAGGTCGCCGAGGGCACCGTGCAGGCGGAGGTTCCGGCGGGCGCGGGAATTTACTATCTGGTCTTCAGCAACAAGTCTGCGCCGAAAACGCCCAAGGCCGTTCACGCAACGGTAGTGCTGCGCTACAAGAGTTGGTTGCCAGACTGGTTTCGACGCATGAAAGGCCGCTTCTGGGACTGGGTTGGATCTAACTAGACTGGTCTCATAAATGGGTTTGGGAAGGGCACGGCTTCCAGCCGTGCCGTTAGAGCCAAAAGCAAATCCGGGCTTCAGCCCCTGAGGTCCGCTGGCT
>JADGNP010000165.1 GCA_017883425.1 Candidatus Sulfotelmatobacter sp.
GGTGATGCCGGGAGACAACGTGGGCCTGGTGATCGAGCTGATCACGCCGGTGGCCATGGAAAAGGGCTTGCGGTTTGCGATTCGCGAAGGCGGCCACACGGTGGGCGCGGGAACGATCGCGGAGATTATTCAGTAGTCACGGGCGCGGGCAAGTTGCCCGCGCTACAAAAAGCGGCTTGCGACTTGCCGCCAGTTCTTTCCTCCTGCGGGAGGGGTCAGAGAGAGTCAACGTGATTGGAAAAGAAAGAATTCGCATCCGGTTGAAGGCTTACGACTACCGCATCCTGGACCAGTCGACGGGCGAGATTGTGGAAACCGCGCGGCGTACGGGGGCGCAGATTGCGGGGCCGATTCCGCTGCCCACGATGAAGAACAAGTACTGCGTGCTGCGTTCGCCACACGTGGACAAAAAGTCGCGGGAGCAGTTTGAGATCCGCACCCACAAGCGCCTGCTCGACATTCTCGAGCCGACGCAGCAGACGGTGGACGCGCTGATGAAGCTCGATCTGCCGGCGGGCGTGGATGTGGAGATCAAGGCGTTCGGGAAGGAACACAAGTAGAGCAAGCGCGGGCTGACGCCCGCGGAACGGACGAGGCGTCCGTTCCCACACGAGCAGATAAGCTCACCAGCCAATAGCCGCATGACAGGCCATGCTGGGGATGGAGAGGGAAATGGCGACGAAGGTAGCGGGGATTCTGGGCAAGAAGGTCGGCATGACGCAACTGTTTGACTCGAAAGGCGACGTTCGCCCGGTCACCGTGCTGCAGGCTGGTCCGTGCGTGGTGACGCAGCACAAGTCGGCGACGAAAGACGGCTACGAAGCGGCCCAGATCGGCTTGGTCGAGTTTGTGAAGGAGTCGCGGCTGACCAAGCCGGCGCAGGGACATTTGGCCAAGAACAATCTTCCGCCGGTGAAGTTCATGCGGGAAGTGCCGCTTGAAGTTGAAGGCACGCCCGATGGCGATGGCTCGGTGAAAGTCGGCGACCGCGTGCTGGTCGAGATTTTCGAAGGCGAACGGTTTGTCGACATTGTGGGCATCAGCAAAGGGCGCGGATTTCAGGGTGTCGTGAAGCGGCATCACTTCAGCGGTGGTCCGAAGTCGCACGGGTCGATGTTCCAGATCACGGGTTCGATCGGTTCGTCGGCGTTCCCGTCGCGCGTGTTCAAAGGGATGCGCATGTCGGGCCACATGGGCCATGCCCGCGTGACCCAGCGCAACCTGCGCGTGCTGGGCGTCGACAAGGACGAGAATTTGCTGGTGGTCGAGGGCAGCGTGCCCGGACCCGAGGGTGGCTACATCATCATTATGAAAGCGAAGAAGCCGCCACGAGAACGCCGCGGATTCGCAGGGTCGGCGACGGTGGATCCGTTGAAGGCCGCGAAGAGAGCGGCGAAGAAAGCATAAAGAGCGGGCGGACGAGGCGTCCGCCGCTACGTGAAAAGCATATGGCAACGATTGACATACATAATTTAAGCGGCGAGAAGGTTGGGACGCTGGATCTCGCCGACGAAATTTTCGGCGCGGTCAACGAAGATCTGCTCTGGGAAGCGGTGAAGCATTACCGCGCCTCGCAGCGCGCCGGTACGCACAAAACCAAGGCGCGCTGGGAAGTTTCCGGTTCCGGCAAGAAGCTCTGGAAGCAGAAGGGCACGGGCCGGGCGCGCATCGGATCGATCCGGTCGCCCCTGTGGCGGCATGGCGCGACGGTGCATGGTCCGCAACCACGGTCTTACGACTACACCTTCCCGCGCAAGAAGCTGATGGGCGCGTTGCGCTCGGCGCTGGCTGCGAAACTGGCGGACGGCAAGCTGATCGTGGTGAATTCGTTCGACGTGAAAGAGCCCAAGACCAAGGAGTTCCGCAAGGCGCTGAACTTGCTGCAGGTCGATAAAACGGTGCTGATTGTCGAAGAGGCGAAGCACGAGAATCACAACCTGGCATTGAGCGCCCGCAACATCCAGGGGCTTGAGCTGGTGCGCAGCAACGAGGTGCACCCGTATCACCTGCTGCGGTATGACCGGGCGATTTTCTCGCAGCCGGCGATTGAGAAGCTGCAAGTTTCGCTGAAGTCTTCGGTGTCGAAGCGGAAGCACAAGACCGAGGAAGAAGAAGGCGCCAAGAAGGCGACGGGCACTCCGCGGCGGCGTACACGACATGAAAAAGCGGCGGAGGTAGCCTGATGAAATCCGCATACCAGATCATTCGCCGTCCAGTGATTACCGAGAAGGGCCTGGCCATCAAGGAAAACCAGAACACGCTGGTCTTCCAGGTGGCGCCCAAGGCGACCAAGACGGAAATCAAGGAAGCGGTGCAGTCGATTTTCAAAGTGAAAGTGCATTCGGTGCGCACGGCCACGTATCCGGGGAAAGAGCGGCGGCGCGGGAAGTTCGCGGGCTACCGTCCGGATTGGAAGAAGGCGTACGTACGGTTGCGGTCCGGGGAAAAGATGCCGGAGTACGCGCAGAATTTGTAAAAGCAGCTATCAGCTGTCAGCCGTCAGCTATCAGTAAATGCGACGGTGTGAGGCTGAGAGCTGACAGCTGAAAGCTGAGAGCTTCTATGGCAATCAAGACCTACAGACCGACAACACAGACGCTGCGCTATCGCACGACGATCGTCAATGACGACATCACGACCAAGCATCCGCACAAGCCGCTGGTCGAGCCCAAGCAGCGCACCGGCGGACGCCGTAACTCGGGCGACATCACCATCTGGCACCGCGGTGGCGGGCACAAGCGCAAGCTGCGCATCATCGATTTCAAGCGCGACAAGACCGGGATTCCGGCTACCGTGACGACGATCGAGTACGATCCCAACCGCTCTTCGCGGATTGCGCTGCTGGCCTATGCCGATGGGGAGAAGCGCTACATCCTGCAGCCGGAAGGGCTGAAGGTGGGACAGAAGGTTTTGAGCGGGCCCGAGGCCGACATTCTGGTGGGCAACGCGCTGCCGCTGCGCAACATTCCCCCTGGCACGCAGATCCACAATCTGGAACTCAAGCCGGGCAAGGGCGGGCAGATGGTGCGGTCGGCGGGCGGCTCGGCGCAACTGGTGGCGAAGGAAGCAGAGTACGCGCTGGTGAAGCTGCCTTCGGGCGAGACGCGCAAGATTTCGCAGGACTGCATGGCGACGATCGGGCAGGTCGGCAACCTCGACCATGAGAACATCACCATCGGCAAGGCGGGACGAACGCGCTGGCTGGGACGTCGTCCAACGAACCGTGGCGTGTCGATGAATCCGGTCGACCATCCGCACGGTGGTGGTGAAGGCAAGACTTCCGGCGGACGGCATCCAGTGACGCCGTGGGGCCAGCCGACGCGCGGGTACAAGACGCGGAACAACAAGCGCACGGATAAGTTTATTGTGAGCCGGCGCAGCAAGTAGCGCCGCGAAGGAAAGCAGATTCCTCGCTCCGCTCGGAATGACAAAGCAGGTGAGGGATAAGAGAGCCGTTAGCTGAAAGCTGACGGCTGAAAGCTGAGAGCTGAATTTATGGCACGTTCAACCAAGAAAGGCGCGTTCGTGGATGCCTACCTTCAGGCGAGGGTAGAAGGCATGAATGCGCGCAACGAGAAGAAAGTGCTGCGCACCTGGTCGCGGCGTTCCACAGTGGTGCCTGAGATGGTGGGGCACACGATCGCGGTGCACAACGGCAAAAAGTTCATTCCGGTGTACGTTACCGAGAACATGGTGGGCCACAAGCTGGGCGAGTTCAGTTTCACTCGCACCTTCAAGGGGCACTCCATGAGGGCGGCGACGGAAGTGGCGGCCAAGCCAGCCGGCATCCCGGGCGGTCCGGGAGCAATTACTCCGGCGGCCCCGGCAGCGCCCGCGGCGCCGAAGGCGTAAGGCAGCTTTTAGCTATTAGCTCTTAGCTGTTAGCTAAAAACGAAGAGCTAAGGGCTTAGAACAGAGACTTGACTATGGAATTCAGAGCTGAAATGCGATACCTGCGCGTCTCGCCGCAGAAGGCACGGCTGGTCCTGGAGTTGATTAAGGGACGGCGCGTGGAAGAAGCGCGCAACACGCTGGCTTTCACCAAGAAGCGGGTGGCGGCGCACGTGGGCAAGCTGCTGCAGTCGGCGCTCGACAATGCGAATTTTCTTAGCGCCGAGAAGAATCTCGACGTGGAGATCGACAATTTGTATGTGAAGAGTGCGATCGCGAACGAAGGGCCGCGCATGAAGCGCATCCGTCCGGCGCCACAGGGCCGCGCTTATCGGTACCAGCGGCGCATGTCGCACATCGAGTTGATCTTGGCGGAACGTGGGAAGAGTGGTGACGCAGGTCCGAGACACGCTGGTAGTGCCAGGACAGCGGCGGCGGCTCCGGCCAAGGCCAAGCGGCGCGCTCCGGCGGCGAAGGCGGCGGGGAAGAAGAAAGCGGCTACGAAGTAGGTAGGGTCGGCGGGCGAGACGCCCACCGGACAGCCGGCGGGACGCCGGCGCTACGTTGAGCGGCACTACGGTCGAGCGGAGTCGGTCGACGCGAGTACGGTTCGAAGAGTTCGATTTAGGAGAAGCAATGGGACAAAAAGTCCATCCTTATGGTTTTCGCCTCGGCTTCACCAAGCCGTGGAAGTCGCGCTGGTTTGCCGAGCGGGATTACGACAAGCAGCTGCATGAAGACGTCAAGCTGAAAGCCGAACTGAAGGACAAGCTGAAGTCGGCGGGCGTCAGTTCCATCGAGATCGAGCGGCCTGGAAACAAGCTGCGCATCATCATCAAGACGGCGCGGCCGGGGATCATCATCGGGCGCAAGGGCGCGGAAATCGACAAGCTCAAGGCCGAGCTGCAGAAGCGCACGGCGGGCAAGGATATTTTTGTCGACATCCAGGAAGTGCATAAGCCCGAGCTCGACGCGCAACTGGTATCGGAATCGATCGCGCTGCAACTGGAAAAGCGCGTGGGCTTCCGGCGCGCGATGCGCAAGGCGGTGGATTCGGCGCTGCGCTTCGGGTGCAAGGGAATCAAGGTGCGGGTGAGCGGCCGGCTGAACGGCAACGAAATCGCGCGTTCGGAGTGGTATCTGCAGGGGCGTTTGCCGCTGCACACGCTGCGCGCCGATATCGACTACGGCTTCACCGAAGCGCGGACGACGTACGGCGTGATCGGCGTGAAGTGCTGGGTGTACAAGGGCGAAATTCTGCCGCAGAAGAAGCGTGAAGCAACCACGACGGCGGGCGGATTCTAACAAAGGGTTTTGCTGAGAGCCAAGAGCTAGAAGCTAAGAGCTGATTCTATGTTGATGCCAAAGAAAGTGAAGTATCGCAAGCAGCAGCGCGGGCGCATGACAGGCAAGGCCTGGCGCGGGTCGACGCTGGCGTTCGGCGATTTCGGGCTGAAGGTGCTGGAGCCCGGGTGGATCACCGACCGGCAAATTGAAGCCAGCCGCGTGGCCATGACGCGCTTCGTGAAGCGTGGGGGAAAGATCTGGATCCGCGTGTTTCCCGACAAGCCGGTCACGAAGAAGCCGGCCGAAACCCGTATGGGCAAGGGCAAGGGCGCGCCGGACCACTGGGTCGCGGTGGTGCGTCCAGGGAAGATTCTGTTTGAGATGGAAGGCGTGACCATCACGGATGCGACCGAGGCGATGCGGCTGGCTTCGCACAAGCTGGCTTTGCGAACGACGCTGGTCAAGCGCGAGGGCGCGAAGCACTAGAAAGAAGCTGTCAAGCTATCAGCTATCAGCCGTCAGAAGACGCGGCGGAGCTGCTGGTAGCCGAAAGCTGAGAGCTGAGAGCTGAGAGCTTGTTAAGGAATTTTATGAAAGCAGAAAAAATCAGAAACTTGACTGACGTAGAGCTCAATAGCCAGGAGCGCGAGCTCGCCGACCAGCTCTTCAAGCTGAAGTTTCAGCTGAACATGGGCCAGACGGAGAGCCTGAAGAAGATTCGCGGTCTGCGCAAGGACATTGCGAGGGTCAAGACGATCGCCGGAGAGCGCGAGCGCTCGACCGCAACGGAGAAACGATAATGGCGGAAACCAATACATCAGCCCAGGCAACAGCGAAGGTGCAAGGCCGCCGCAAGGAAGTGGTGGGAGAAGTCGTCGCCAACCGCATGCAGAAGACGATTGTGGTGAAGGTGACGCGCAAGAAAGCGCATCCGTTTTACGGGCGGGTGGTGGCGCGCAACAAGAAGTTCTACGCGCACGATGAGAAGAACGAGGCGCATGTGGGCGATGTGGTGCGAATCGAGGAGACTCGTCCGCTGTCGAAGCTGAAGCGCTGGAAACTGAAAGATATTGTGCGCAAGGCAGCGCTGGTGCCGGAAGCGGCAATTGAAGTTCCGGGTACCTAAGCCGCAGTGAGATGAGAAGAGGGAGACAGACGCCATGGCTGTGATGATGAGATCGATGCTGGAGGTCGCCGACAACTCCGGCGCCCGCAAGCTGCAGATGATTCTGCCGCTGGGGGGCTCGACCGGATTGAATGCCGGGCTGGGCGACATAATCACGGCGTCCGTGAAAGAGTCGGCCCCCGAAGGCCAGGTGCAGAAGGGCAAAGTGGTGAAGGCGGTCATCGTGCGCACGCGGAAAGAACACCGGCGTCGCGATGGAACCTACATCCGCTTCGACCAGAATGCCGCGGTACTGATCAACGATGCGGGCGAGCCGGTGGGAACGCGTGTGTTCGGACCGGTGGCGCGTGAACTGCGCGAGAAGAAGTTTTTGAAGATTGTGTCGCTGGCGCCGGAAGTGATCTAGGAAGGCGGTCTTAGGTGGTCGGTCTTGGGGCTTAGGGCCAAGACCCAAGAACTTAAGACCCAAGACCGGCGGCGGGAAAAACATAGGCAGGATTTAGATTATGCGAACTGTAAGCACTGAAAACAAGCGAGTGGATCTCCGGCGGAATGACACCGTGAAGGTGATCACCGGACGGGACAAGGGCAAGGAAGGGCGCGTGCTGCGCGTGTTTCCGAATGACGCCAAGCTTTTGGTGGAACACGTGATGATGGTGAAAAAGCACGTGCGCCCGAACCCGCAGCGCAACATCAAGGGCGGCATTGCGGAGCAGGAGAGCCGGATTGCGATCTCCAACGTGCAACTGGTCTGCGCGACCTGCGGGCCGGTACGGATCGGCCACGAACTGCGGGGCGACAGGTGGGTGCGCGTGTGCAAGAAGTGTGGAACGACGCTGGATAAGTGATTTGGTAATTGGGTAATCGGGTAATTTGGTAATTGAAAATCGAACAGCGGTTCTTCAATTACGCAATTACCAAATTTCACAATTACTCAATTCTCACGAACCGGTAACCACTCCGAAACCGTGAGAGGAAGTTGACGAGACGAAAATGGCAAAAGAGAAAAAGGGACAGAAGGAATCGCAGGAGCAGAAGGCGCCGGATCAGGCGCGGCATAGCGCGAAGGAACGTCCGCGGCTGCGCTCGAGGTTCGAGAAGGAAGTAGCTCCGGCCCTGCTGAAGGAACTGGAACTGAAGAATGTAATGGCGGTTCCGCGCCTGCACAAAATTGTCGTGAACATGGGCGTGGGCGAAGCAACGCAGAACGCAAAGGTCCTCGATCCAGCCGTGAATGAACTGGGGCAGATCACCGGGCAGAAGCCGGTGGTGACGCGGGCGAAGAAGTCGATCGCGGCGTTCAAAGTGCGCCAGGGACAGTCGATCGGCGCGATGGTCACGCTGCGCGGCGACCGCATGTACGAATTTTTTGACCGTCTGGTGAACATCGTTCTGCCGCGCGTGCGCGATTTCCGCGGAGTTTCGACCAAGTCGTTTGACGGGCGCGGCAATTACACGATCGGCTTGCACGACCAGTTGATTTTCCCGGAGATATCCTACGAGAAGGTCGACAAGCTGAAAGGCATGAACGTCACGATTGTGACCACGGCCGCGAACGACAACCAGGCACGGTCGCTCTTGAAGCATATGGGGATGCCGTTCCGGGCATAAGGTTTCGAGGTTTCAAAGTTCCAAGGTTTCAAGAAGGATTGAATGGCTACTACAGCAAAACGAGTCAAAGACGGCGTAGGGTTGCACCAACGCACGGAAGACGCGAAGAGACCAGATAAACCGTGTCCGGTCTGCCGAGGCAAAGGTGTGGTAGACGGCAAGGCATGCGTCTGCAAGAACGGAAGGATCTTTACCACCCGCAAGCATCACCGCTGCAAGTTTTGCGGACGCCCACGGGGTTTCCTGCGCAAGTTTGGCATTTGCCGCTTGTGCTTCCGCCAGCTCGCGCTGCGCGGGGAGATTCCAGGGGTTTCGAAGTCGTCGTGGTAGTTCCGGTCTTCGCGCCCGAGGCGCGAAGCAAGAGATGAGTAGGCCTCGCCCGGGCGCATTGGCCGGGGCGGGGGAAACGATGCCGTCGCAGGTTCTTCGGCCCGATTTGAGAAGGCGGGGCCCAAGCAAACGAGCGGCTAGAGGAGAAGCAAAACGATGAGGTTGACCGATCCGGTCGCAGACATGCTGACGCGAGTGCGGAATGCACTCCAAGCCCGGCACCAGAAGGTGGACATCCCGGCTTCGCGGTTGAAGCTGGAGATTGCCCGCATTCTGAAGGAAGAGGGCTACATCTCCAATTTCAAGCCGACGGAAGAAGAAGGCCATAAGGTCATCCGGATATATCTGAAGTACGGCGCCAACAACGAAGCGGCGATTTCGAAGGTGGAGCGCGTATCGCGCCCCGGCTGCCGCGTCTACGTGCGGCGCAGCGAGATTCCGCGCGTGCTGGGCGGCATGGGGATCAACATCCTCACCACCCCGCGCGGCGTGATGACCGGCCGCCAGGCCCGCAAAGAAGGCGTGGGCGGCGAGTTGCTGTGCCAGATTTACTAAGAGCGGCTTCTAGCTACTAGCTTCTAGCTGTTAGCTAAAGCAGCGATGCGGACTGTGTTTTGAACTGAAACAGTCTGGGCGGAGAGTCCGGACTGTAAAATCCAAGCGGCCTAGCTAGAAGCTAGGAGCTAGAAGCTAGAAGCTTATGTCAAGAATTGGAAGAAAGCCGATCCCGATCCCCCAAGGGGTGACGGTCAAAATCGAAGGCAATACCGTTGCGGTGCAGGGGCCGAAGGGCAAACTGGACACCGCGCTGCCGGCCGGCATCACGTTCCAGCAGAAGGACGGAATCATCGTCGCCGTTCGCGAGAACGATTCGCAGGCGGCGCTTCACGGACTGGCGCGCGCTTTGGTCAACAACGCGGTTGAAGGCGTGACCAAGGGCTGGACCCGCGACCTGGAAATCGTCGGCATCGGCTACCGCGCCGAAATGAAGGGCAAGACGATGGTGGTGTTCAACCTGGGCTATTCGCATCCGATCGAGTACCCGTTGCCGACGGGCGTGGATGCGACGGTGGATCCGAAGCAGACGAAGATCGCGCTCACGGGCATCGACCGGCAGAAGGTGGGACAGGTGGCGGCGGAAATGCGCTCGCTGCGTCCGCCCGATCCGTACAAGAACAAGGGCGTGCGCTATGCGGGCGAGCGTCTGAAGAAGAAGGTCGGAAAGACGGGAGCGAAATAGCGGTCGTTAGCCGTTGGTCGCTCGTCGTTGGCTAAGCGGCGTTGGCTACGGCGGTGATTTGAAGATTGAGGATTTAGGGCGTCGGGAGTCTTAGGCTAACGACCAACGACAAACGACCAAGGACAGGTTTCATGCTGACAAAAGTTACGAAGAACGAGAAACGCGGGCATGTACACGACCGCATTCGCAAGAAGATGCAGGGGACTGCGGAGCGTCCGCGGCTCAACGTGTACCGTTCGCTGAATCACATTTACGTGCAGGTCATCGACGATCTGCACGGCAAGACGCTGGTTTCCGCCAGTACGGCCGAAGGCAAAAAGGAAGACCGGCGCACCGGGGGCAACGTCGCCTCAGCCAAGGC
>JADGNP010000656.1 GCA_017883425.1 Candidatus Sulfotelmatobacter sp.
ACCCGGAATCCCTCCCCACCCCACACACCTGTCAAGATAAACCTGAGACAGACGGGGACGTTCCCTCATGAAGATGGGGATTGGGCAGTCTTACACCTGGCATTGACAGCTGGGAGGCTGGCCCGGCTTTTCCGATCAATTCAATTCCACGGGGGTGCTGGCCCACCCTTGCACCACCACGACTGAGGCTGCCCCACGCTTCGCGATTCTCGAAGCGTGGGCACCACGGACGACCGCATCACGGGACTTCCCTACCGTCCCTGCTACGCCATTCGCGGCTTCGCCCCGGATGCCTCCCGGACGCCTCTCGATCAGCCCTCGCACCGCCAATCGTCTCGTTTTGAGACAGTCCGAAATTTCCCGCTAACCCCAACACACAACAGCGGTTACGCGCATTGTACGTACAATATAATCCTACTTTATTGTACGTTGAAACGTTCCTGCAGGAACACTTCTCACATTTTGCGATGTGTTCCTTGCGGAACACTTCTCGACCCTCCGGAACCCGGAACCGCTTGGGCTGGGGTCACAAGGCTGCGGCCCGATACACCTGGGCCGCCGGACAGCCGAGGGCGGCTGTCCCCACATAAGTCCACAGGGGCTCGGATATAATGTTCTGAACCTACCAAGGAGTACGCATGGCGATTCAGAAGACCGACAAGATCTGGCACAACGGCAAGCTCATTAACTGGGACGACGCGACCATCCACGTGATGTCGCACGTCATCCACTACGGCTCTTCGGTCTTCGAAGGCATCCGCTGCTACGAACTGCCCACCGGGCCCGCGATTTTCCGGGCTGACGAACACATGCAGCGGCTGCTTGATTCCGCCAAGGTCTACCGCATTGACGTGGACTTCACCCGCGACCAACTGGTCAAGGGCATGCTCGAAACCGTCGGACACAACGGCGCGTGGCCGTGCTACGTGCGTCCGATCGTGCTGCGCGGATACGGCGAGGCGGGCGTGAACCCGTTCAACTCGCCGACCGAGGTTTACATCATCAATTATCCGTGGGGGAAATATCTGGGCGGCGAGAACGACGGCGTCGACGTCTGCGTCTCGTCGTGGACGCGGCTGGCGCCCAACACCCTGCCCGCCATGGCCAAGGCCGGCGCCAACTACATGAACTCGCAGCTCATCAAGATGGAAGCCATCGTCAACGGCTACGTGGAAGGCATCGCACTCGACGCCGGCGGATTCGTCAGCGAGGGCTCGGGCGAGAACCTGTTCCTGGTGCATCGCGACAAGCTGATCACCGCGCCGCTCGGCAGCTCCGTGCTGCCTGGGATTACACGCGACTCCGTGCTGCAGATCGCCCGCGACCTGAGCATCCCGATCGTCGAGCAGATGATTCCGCGCGAGATGCTCTACATCGCCGACGAAGCGTTCTTCACGGGAACGGCCGCGGAAGTCACCTCGATTCGGTCGGTCGACAAGATCAAGGTGGGCAAAGGCGTTGTCGGGCCCATCACCAAGGCGCTGCAGAAAGAGTTCTACGCGATCGTGCGCGGCGAGAAGAGCGACCGGCACGGCTGGCTCACGCCTGTCCCAGTCGGAAGCAAGGTGCGCAGCAAGCAGCCGGTCGGCGTATAATCAGGCTCGTTCGAATTCGACGTGGGGGCGCGCCACGCGCCCCGTTTGGTCCCTTTAGCCCGGAATAAACAGCACACCTCAAGGAGGAAAGAATGTCCCAGCCAATGACTCCTGAATTTGTCCTCGGCTTTCGAGCAGTCATGCTTGACGGCTTCAAGAATGAAGTGGAAATCACCAAGAAAGTGATCGCCGCCATCCCCGACGCGAAGGCGGATTACCGTCCCGATCCCAAGGCGCGGACGGCGAAGGAACTGATGTGGCACCTGGCGAACAGTGACGTCCAGTTTCTGGACGGAATTGCCGACCTGAAGTTCAACATGGAAACGCCGGAGACCAAGCCCCAGACCGCGGCTGAAGTGGCGGCCTGGTACGGCGAGCAGATGCAGCGCGGCCTCGCCCGCGTGGAAGCGATGTCGGCCGAGCAGTTGCTCACCCCGATCAACTTCTTTGGCGTGTTCAACATGCCCTCGGTCTTCTATCTTGGATTCCTCAACAACCACAGCGTCCATCATCGCGGCGAACTGGCGACGTACCTGCGCCCCATGGGATCGAAGGTGCCTTCGATCTATGGCGGCAGCTACGATGAGCCGTTCCAGCCCCCCGTGACGGAAGAAGCTGCCGCATAGTCGTCACTCCATAGGCACGGTCAAGCCGCCCGTAAAGGGCGGCTTTTCTATGGGCGAGAGATTATTTCTTACGGCTGTCGAGGCTCCAGGGCCCAGCGCCAAACTGCGAGAGGAGCAGCGCGCCGCCCAGCATGGCCGCGTTCTTCATGAACATGATCATCTGCGTCTGGCGCATTATGGGGTCGGCGACCGTCCAGAAATTGTGCATCATGGGCGTAACTCCGATCAGGAACAGCGCGAGGAGCCAGGCGCCGATCCGGGCGCGGTAGCCGAGCAGAATCGAGAGTCCGCCGAGAATTGCGAGCACGCCGGAGAATGGCACCGCGATCGAAGCCAGCGGCACGCCTTGCGACGCAGCGTAGGCGATCGTCTGGCTCGAGAAATGGTTCGGTCCCGACATCAGAAAGATCAACGCAAACAACAGGCGGCCGAACAGGACGACCGGCGCCGCGATTGCCGGCGCCTGGGTCCGAGATTCGGAACGGTTGGGTAACGCAGCAGCACTTGCCATAAGTTTTCTCCTGGAAGAACTTTTGTCTCGATTGACTCGCTCTGAGTTCGTTTAGAGCAGTTCTCGCGATGGTGTAGAGTGTGCACCCTCAGCGGCTAAAGCCGAAACCCGTTGCAGCTCCTGGCGGCACGGCTGAAGCCGTGCCCTTCC
>JADGNP010000166.1 GCA_017883425.1 Candidatus Sulfotelmatobacter sp.
CGCCTTGGCCACCATCCCCTGGGCCATTGGCATCCATGTTGTCACAGCGCTCTTGTACGCGGGTCTTGCGGCGCGACCGGCGTGGATGACCGCTGTGCTTGCCCCTCGATTCTTGGCCACGGCTTTCGCTTCTGGTCCGGCGCTGCTGATTGAGGACTTCGATGAGAAGGGTGCGGTTAAACGGGCAACCGTTGTCCGTAGCACGAGCGAACGAATGTACTCAGTGAGCAGCAGAAACCGGGAACTAAGCATAAAGATCGCCAATGCCCTTCCTTAGGCGCCGGTCGCTGTGAGGTGCCGCTACTCCGGCAGTTGTGTAGTAGCAACTGCCGGAGAATGGCGCATTGAAACACCGTAGACCCGATTACCCACGAGCAGGCCAAGTGTTTACCGATCCCCACCGCGTCCCGATCCCGGGAGGATGACGGGCTAACGTGAAGTAATCCCAAGGTAAGGTTTGCCGACTAAACGGGAGTGACGGGCTCTAAGTCGCACTCAGCAGGTCGTTAAAAAAAAGCGCTCTTAAACTGCTGATGCCGATGCAGAGCCTGGCTCATCAGTGTCTGGAATTCTGGTGCGGCGCGAAGATTTTGCAGCAACGGATCGCGCACGAAGTAGGGGTAGCAAAAGAATCCACTCTCGACGCTAAGACGCAGCATGTGCAAGGCGGAAACCTTGTCACCCAAAACCGCATAGGCTTGAGCGACCTTGTATATACCCTCAGCGTCGCTAACGCCGCGCTCTTCGATCTTGCTTTCCGTTTGCTGTAGCAGTTTTAAGCCGCCCGCATTGTCGCGCCTGATTGAGTAGCTGAGGGCTTTTCCTACATTTGCCGGAAGCAACGAAGGATCCTTTTCAAAGGCTCGATCAAACTCCTGGGCAGCCTGGTCGCGATTGTTTAGGTAGTATTCGCCAAAGCCTCGGTAGAAGTTGATGTAAACAGAATCGTTAGCCGGCAGGCTACGCAGAAATTTCTCATATTCGCCCAGGTAAAGGTAGCTGTTCATCGCCGAGCTGTTGATTTTGACCAAAGGGTCGATTTGACGCGCTTTTTCGCACTCCGCTACCGATTCCTTCAACATCCCGGCAAACCGGTAGGCATAACCCAGCTCCCAGTGCGCCTCAGCGTTATTGGGACTATCCTGCAGAACCGATCGCAACAAGGGTACGGCCTGTTCCACTCTGCCAGTATCAGTGAGCAGATTGGCCATATAGATTCGCGGCTCGACCAGCGCGGGATTTAATGCAATCGCCTTCTCATAGTCAACCTGTGCTTTGCCGTAGTCCTCGCGCCCCCCGAACTGAAGTGACGCATTGGTCGTGTATGCTCTCCCCAGATGTGCCCACGAGGGCGCATAGTTCGGTTCAATCGCCGTAGACTTCTCTAGCATTTTGATCGCCGCTGCAAACTCATTCAGCGAGTAGAGGTCGATTCCGCGCAGGTAGTATTCGTAAGCGGCGGTACTAATCTTTTTCTCGGGCTTGAGATTTTCAGCTTCTCTGGGCGACAGGTTCAGCTCCAACTCCCTAATGATCTGCTGCGACACTCGGTCTTGAACCGTCAGCAGTTTGTCGTACTTCACATCGATGGCCTCTCGCCACAGAATTTTGTCTGGCTTTACATCGATGAGTTGGGCGGTGATCCTCAGGTCATCGCCATCTTTAATGAAGCTGCCCGTGAGCAGCGTATCCACGTCCAAGTCCGCTGCAACTTTCTTAGGGTCGATGATCTGATTGCGGTACTTGTCGATCGAGGATGAGGGACGAATAGTCAGAGCATTGACATATCCAAGTTTGGTGATGATCGCATCCGCCAGCGAGAATCCGAGGAAATCGGTTTCCGGATCCTGCTTAAGATTTCGGAATGGAAGAATTGCTAAGCTGCGCGGCCGCGCCGAGGTGGGCGGAGTCGATCTCCTGGCATAGAAATAGCCGATGGCAGCAATTGCAACCAACAATGCCGCCAGTCGCCACAGCCAGATTCTTGGCCATGTTGTCGGAGAAGATATCAGGTCCCCGGTGAGAGCAGGGGTGGCTCGCGCCGGTGTTCTGCTACCCGATCCCGTCCTCGCCGCTTGACCCCCAGTCGACCGATGCAGCTTGGCTTGAAACTCCGCCTCCTTCTTGAAGTCCTGTAGGTCGATCAAAAGATCTCCCACCGACTGGAACCGGGTCTCGCGGTCCTTGCGCAGCGCTTTGCCGATGATGCGCTCGATTTCCTGCGGTACGTCCGGGGCAAACTCTACCGGCGGCGGCGGCTCAACTTTCAGGATCTCAGCCATCACATCACTCGCCGTCACACCGTCAAACGCCGCCCTACCGGTGACCATCTCATACATCACCGATCCCAGGCTGAAAATATCGCTGCGTCCATCTACTTCAACTCCGCGAGCCTGCTCCGGCGACATGTACTTGGCCGTGCCCACAACCATTCCCGGTGTGCTGGCCGTGGATGTCACCGTTAATCCTCTTCCAATCGTCTGGTCGCCCGCCCTATGGCCCAGCTTAGCGATTCCGAAATCGAGCACTTTAACGATTCCGTCCGCTCGAACAATCACATTGTCGGGCTTGATGTCGCGATGAACAATTCCACAAGCATGAGCGGCAGCCAGAGCGCTGGCAATCTGGATGGCAACGTCAATCGCAGTATTCAGCTCCATCCTGCCGCTTGCCATTTTGTAGCGAAGAGTTAAACCCTCGACATACTCGGAAACAATAAAACGCAGCCCCTCAGCCTGTCCGAATTCATAAATAGTAAGAATGTTGGGGTGATTCAGCGCTGAGGTCGCGTGCGCTTCGTGCTCAAAACGCCGCAAATCACGCTCGTCACGAGTCAGTTCCGGAAGAAGCATTTTGAGCGCAACCTTGCGACCGAGCCGCAGGTCCTGGGCAAGGTAAACTTCACCCATCCCGCCAGCTCCCAGCATAGAAAGGATTTGGTAATGTTCCAACTTCGTGCCGGGAGCAATCATTCCGTCACGGTGTTCCGTCGTCATCTGATGCCCCGCTCAAATTTCAGTAGGAAGTCCATAGTTTTCGAGGCGGAATCCAGAAGGACTTGTATTTCTTGCAGCTGTGCGCAGCCGCCGCGGTTCTCTTCGGGAAATCCAAGCCCACCTCAGGCTTCGATTTGGGTGCCCTATAAAACATGGCTCTTGAACGTGCCAGCCGGCGAGGAAGCCATCAGGCAACCTTACAGCATGATAAGGTAAAGTAAATCGAGTGTCCTAGCAACCCACGTCGCTTTGAGAAAGAGAGCGGCTAGTCGCTAGCGGATCTTGACATTGCGAGCGGATGAGGGCAAACCGTACCTTTATCGGATTAGGGAAGGTTAGCCGACAAACCGGGAGTTATCTCGCCGGTTCCACAGTTGCCCTCACTAAATGAGTGTCCGCGTCCGACCTGTGGCAAGAGCATTCGTTGACTGCCCTCTGCTGCGTCTTTAAGATGAAGCGACCCGAAAGTCAGGCAGCTTCGAATGATCGGCCAAACCATCTCGCACTACCGCATCGTTATAAAACTCGGCGGCACTTGCAAAGTGCGCGTGCGTGCGCTCGATTGGTCGCATGGTGCACCAAGGCCGAGGTGGGCGCTTCTCGTCCAGGCAGTGGCGCTCGTCCTCGTTGCGCTGGTTCCAAAGGCGCAGGCTCAAGGATTGACCACTCCGCCCGCCGCTGCTGCCCCGTCATCCTCGTCCAGCCCCGCCGACCGTGTCTACCGTAACGGCGTCATCTTCACGGCGGATGCCCGGAACAGAACCGCCGAGGCGCTGGCGATTCGCGACGGACGAATTATCTTCGTCGGCAGCAACCAGGGCGTTGCGCCTTTTGTTGGTGCAGCCACGGCGTCGGTGGACCTAAAAGGTCGGTTCGTGATGCCCGGCCTGGTCGATGGTCACATGCATCCGCTCGAGGCCGGAGCGCAGCTTTTGAAGTGCAGTCTCAATTATGAGTCCCTGACGATCGCCGAGATGCAGCGACGCATCCAGACCTGTCTTGACCACTCGGCGTCCGAAGATGCGAATGCGTGGCTCGAGGTGGTGAGCTGGTTCCAGGAGAGCATGCGACCCGCGGGAGTGAAAACGAGCCGCTCCACACTCGATGCTCTGAAAACGACTCGACCGATTCTCGTCACCTCCTCGTTCGGGCACACCGCACTCGCCAACACACGCGCCCTCGCACTCGCCAAGATCACGGCTAGCACTCCGGACCCAATCGGCGGCAAAATCTGGCGGGACGATCATGGTGAGCCTACGGGCCTACTCGAAGATAGCGCGTATGCCGTGTTCTCCGATCTCCTGCCGAAGCCTACGGATGCAGAGTACGTGGCAGCCGCAACGGCAGCACTCAAGGCGATGAGCCGCCAGGGCATCACAAGTTTCCTCGACGCTGCCGCTCCGTCGGAGTCCTTATATGCGTTCACCGTCGTGCGCCGCGCCGGAGGCCTGACGGCGCGGGCGCACTTCGCACCTGTGATCGAGCCTAAGGAGGCTGGAGATTTGCCCGGCGCTGTAGCACGGGTCGTTGCATTTGCGAAGCAATATGACGACGGCGCGATCGCGCGCTCCCCCGGCATCACGGTCCGAAATGCAAAGCTATTTCTCGACGGAGTGATCGCCGCTCCGGCGCTCACGGGGGCGGTTCGCGAGCCGTACTTGATGAACGCCGGGACGGCGGAGAAGCCCCACTGGGTGCCCGGCCCCAGTCGCGGACCTGCAGTCTATTTCTCCGCAGATGCTCTGGCGACCGTGCTCGTGGAACTCGGGCGCGCCGGGATCGATCCCCACATGCACGCCGACGGGGACGGCGCCGTCCATGCGGCGCTCGATGGCACCGAAGCACTCAGGAAGGCACTGCCCATCGCCGACATCCGGCCGGCCATCGCGCACGACGAGATTGTCGAGCCTGCGGATTTCCCGCGCTACAAGCTGCTCGGCGCGATCCCGGTGCTGTCGTTCCAGTGGGAAAAGCCTGCGGGGGATACCCTGGGCCTCACAAACTACTTCGGTCTGGCGCGAATGAAGATCCTGGAGCCAGCAGGACTCCTGGCAGCGGCGGGGGCCCGCATCGCCTTCGGCAGCGACTGGCCGGTAGACAAGCTGGACGAATGGTTTGCCCTCAAGGTTGGCGTGACGCGGACAAACGCGCCCAGCGCGCCACCCGAGTATGGCGGCCGGCTCGGTGACGATCCAGGTTTGTCGCGGGAGGCTGTGCTCCGGGCCGCGACTATCGACGCGGCCTATGAGCTTCACGCGGACGAGGCGACCGGGTCGATCGAGGTCGGGAAGTTCGCTGACCTCATCGTGCTCGACCGCAATCCACTCGAGGTGCCAGCCGAGGAGATCGCGAAGATCCAGGTTCTAGAAACCGTGGTAGGAGGCAACATCGTGTATGAGGCCTCTGCGGTCCCTGGCGCGCGGTAGAACCTGTCCAATCCGGGCACCTGCTTCGCAGGGACCTTCCCACATCGGGACTTCTGCGATATACCGGCGCAGTTCGCTCTTGCTCAACGAGGAGCGCTTGCGTTCTTATCTCATCGAACCGCTTTTCCGGCAGGGTCAGAACCCACCATCGTCATTCGTACCGGCTTACTTGACCGCAGCACTTACGTCGTAAACCAATTTTCCGCCGACGAACGTTTTCAGAACTTTAGTATCCCGGATTCTGCCGGGATCAATGGAGAAGATGTCGTCGCTGAGCAGGACGATGTCGGCGAGTTTGCCGGGAGTGATTGATCCTTTTTTGTTCTCCTGGAATTCAGCATAGGCCGACCCCATCGTATAAGCTTCGATCGTTTCAGCAACCGAGAGCTTCTGATCGGGGAACCAGCCATGGGGATTTTTTCCGTCCAACGTTGCGCGAGTGACGGCGGCATAGACGGTGAGCAGGGGATCGAGCGGCGCTACCTCCCAGTCTGTGCCGAAAGCCAGGCGCACGCCGTGGTCCAAGAAGGTGCGGAAAGCGTACGTGCGACTGGCACGATCGTGGCCGATATGGGACTCGGCAAAGCGTCCATCGTCGATCGCGTGGTACGGCTGAACCGACGCGATAACGTGAAGCTGGGCGAAGCGATCGAAGTCCTTGGCCGCCATGTGCTGGGCGTGTTCGATCCGGAAACGCCGATCGGCTTCGCCGTGCGCCTTCACAACGTCGGTATAGAGATCAAGGATGGTTGAGATACCCTCGTCGCCGATCGCGTGCGTGCAAATCTGCAGGCCCGCGGCATCGGCTGTCATGTAGCGATCCCGCATGAGCGAAATCGGATGCATTTCATCGGACAGCAGACCGCGATTGTTGCCCTGATTCAGAAAAGGCTCGTAGAAATAAGCGGTTCCAGAACCGAGAGAACCGTCGGCGTAAGCCTTCACCGCCCCGATGCGCAGGTAAGGCCCACCGAACGCGTGCCGGATGCCGATCTTGACCTGGTCCTCTACCTGGGTGATGAGCGGAGCTGCGTAGATTCGCGTTGTTAATTCGCCCCGCTGAAGAAGCTCGGCGTAGACGGCGATATCGGCATAGCTGGGATCCATGTGCTGAACGCTAGTCACGCCCACGGATGCGGCGTACGCCAAGGCTCGCTTGACGGCCTTCACCCGCTGTTCGTGAGAGAGTTCCGGAATGACCTTCTCGATGTAGTCGGTGGCTGCGTCTTTCAGAGCACCGGTGGGATTTCCCTGCGCGTCACGAACAATGGCACCGCCGGGGGGATCGGGCGTCTTCGCCGTGATGCCGGCGAGGCGCAGGGCCAGGGAATTGGCCAGCCCCATGTGCCCGTCATAGCGGCTGACGAACACGGGCGTGTCGGGGGTGAGCGCATCGATCAAGCCCTTAGTGGGCATCTCCGCCGGATTCCACTTGGTTTCGTCCCAGTTTCCGCCTTCAATCCACTCGCCCTTTGGAGTGACCTTGGCCCGCTCGCCGATGCGGCGCGCGAATTCCTGTGTCGATGTAGCATCGTTCAGCTGGATGCTGTCGAGTTGCCTTCCGCCGGACACGAAATGCACGTGGGCGTCATTGAACCCTGGCAGCAGGAGTTTGCCTCCGGCGTCGATCACCTGTGTGTGCGGACCGCGCCAGACCTCAACGTCGGTATTCGATCCGACGGCGACAATACGGTCTCCGATGACCGTGACGGCCTGCGCCACCGGCAGAGACTTATCTACCGTCCAGATTTTGGCGTTGGTAATGATGAGGTCAGCTGCCGGGCTGGATTGAGCTCGGTTCTGTCCGGGCAGCACGATGCAGAACACAAGGACTAACAACGACAAAAGACAATTTCGACGATTCATGAGCATTGACCCTGGAAACGAAAGCGCTGCGCAAGCTCGACGACACGCGCCTTCGTCAGCGCACAAACGTACGGTCTGAGGAGCTTGAAAGTCAGAATTCGTAGCGCAATGCGAACTGCATCACCCGAGGATTGGTCATCAGGTGCGTGTAGTTGCCGAAGTTCGGAACCGCGATAGAGTTGTTGCTCTCGCTCGCGCTGCCGGAATTCTGGTCGTTGAAGTCGAAGCGAGTTGAGTTGGTCACGTTGAACACTTCCCAGCGCAAGGCCAGATCGTGCTTTTCATTCCAAGGCATCTTCCAGCGTTTCGAAAGCCCGAGGTCAATGCCGAAGTAGCCGTCGCCACGCACGAAATTACGCACGCCGACCTGACCCGGCAGAGCCGGATTGAACGAACTCTCGGCTGTGGCTGGATCGGGAAAGAGGTTCACGTTGCCGTCCGCCTGGTGGTAAGCCCCACTTTTCAGGTGCGACACGGTTGGCATTGCCGCGCCTTCCCAATACCAGTCGGTCGGATAGTCGGCGGGATTGTTGTAAATGGTGTAGGGGAAGCCGCTGGTCCAGCGAAACAGGCCCGAGAGCTGCCAGCCCCCGATGACGGCATCGACAGCGCGATTGACACGACCAGCGAAGGCGCGGCCTCGGCCGAAGGGCAAGTCGACGATCCAGTTCGCATTCAGTTGGTGCGTGGTATCAAAATCGGAAACGGCGCGGAAAAGATTCGGCGACCAGGCATTGAACATCTGACAGCCGCCATTGAAGTTGAGAGAACCGTAATTTCCGAGGCGCTCGGAGTCAGAGCAAAGGTCGATCGACTTCGAATATGTGTAATTGAAGTCGAACTGAATACCGTGACTCATTTGATGCCGCAGAGTGGCTTGAAGAGCGTTGTAGTTTGAGAATCCGATGGAACGCACGGTCATTAGAGACACATACTGCGGGTTGTAGAAGGCGTTCGGTCCTCCGACCGGATAGTATTGGCAAAGTGGGTGTCCAGCTTGGCCGCAGCTTGGATCGCCGGTCGCGTCTGGTATTCCACCATTTCCGAATCCAGATACAGTAGGCACATCAAGAGCCTGAAGCGCGGTGGTCTCGACACCTGCTACTCCACAGAAAAGATCGAAGATCGCCAGGACGGGATCCGTGGTCGAGGCCGGCCCGCCTGAGCCGCAACCTCCGGTCTGCGCGCCTAGCGCATAAGACCCGCCGTTGATGGGCGCCTGAAGCATGTTGGTCCAATACTGAACTACGGCCGGGCTGACCATGGAATCATTGAAAGTCGCGTCGGTCACTCCCTGAAGTTCGTAGAGTCTTGCGAGCGGCTGGATAGCGGAGAAATAATCCAGGCCGGATTTCTTATCCCTAAGATCGAGAGGCTGAGCAACATCTTGTGAACTCAGCAGGCGGTGCGAGAGTCTGCCCACGTAGGCAAGATCCAGCGAGAATCCGCCTCCGAGATCGCGCTCTACGGAAAGGTCGAGAGTGTACGAATAGGGGGTTTTCAGCGAAGTATCCAGGCTGCTGCCGAAATTGGACGCACCGAGCGACTGCATGGTTGGTATCGTCTCTGGAAATGTCGGCGCCCCAGGAGCTGGCTGGAGAAGGCTTGGCGGAATGACATTAACACTCGTCAGCCGAGGCAGACTGTTGAGCGGCTGGATTGGGTTGCTGAGAGACGTCGTCAGACCGAAGGAACTCCCCTTGAACTCATCCACGATGCCCTGACCGAACCGGTCGTAAACAATCCCAAAGCCACCGCGGATGGACGATCTATTGCCGCTGCCCAAGAGCTTGCTGAGGAAGCCTTCGGTTCTATTTGGCGCCCAGGCAAAGGCGATGTGGGGACCAAGGTTTTTGTAATCCCAGTTCCAATACCCCCTTTTCCCGTTAGCGGCACCACACCAATCGACTTGGAGTGGAGCATCCTGACTCGACGGAGTGCCACTGGCGCCAGCCGCTGCTCGCGCGGAAAACCACTGTCCAAGACCGGGGCTGGGACAAACCTGCAAACCACTGGTCTCCCACACCGGAGAGAAGAGCGAGTAACGGAGGCCCAGAGTCAGCGTGAGGTTGGGGCTGACCTTCCAAATGTCCTGCACATACGGCTCGAAGCTGTTCTGTGCATATCGCCGGGAGATCGGTGAGTTGGGCGGGAGCAACTGGAGTTGTCTGTTGTAGTTAAAAACTGTAGAGGCTTGCGTAACCATTCCCAACAGATCTGTGATCGGATAGTCATAACTTACGTCGAAACTCGGATCCACAGCGGGATAACCGTTGTTCGCGGGGTTCAAGGGGCTGCTGTTGTTGGGACTGGAAAATCCGGAGGTGGTAGTAAACGACGAATTCGTATTTCCGCTGTCAAACGAAGAGGTATAGTCGAACTGCGGATTACGCATGAACAAGAGATATCCGCCGAACTGGAGCGTGTGCTTCCCATGAATCCACGACAAATCCTCTGAGAAATTATGGGTCGGGCGCTGGAAATTCCGGGTTCGAGTGATGCCTTGGCCGAAATTAAAACTGATCCAGGGCTGGTACGACT
>JADGNP010000012.1 GCA_017883425.1 Candidatus Sulfotelmatobacter sp.
ATCGAGCACATCGACGAGAAGAGCCGGCGAGTCTACTTTGTGGGCAACGGACGCGAGAAAGGCGAAGACTCTTACCAGGCGCATTTGTATGGCATCGGTTTCGATGGGAAGGGATTGCAGCTGCTTTCACCTGAGAATGCCGACCATTCTGTGAGTGTTTCGCTGGACGGGACATTCTTCGTGGACAACTATTCTCGTCCAGACTTGCCCGGGGAGGCCGTGTTACGCCGCACCAAGGACGGCTCGGAAGTCCGCGTCCTGGAGAAGACGGATGCCAGCGAACTGCTGAAGACGGGATGGAAGCTCGCCGAGCCATTTCATGGGAAAGCCGCGGACGGTACCACGGATATCTATGGGTTGATCTGGCGGCCCTCGAATTTCGATCCGGAGAAGAAATATCCGATCGTTGAGTTCGTGTACACAGGCCCGCAGGGGTTCTTTGTCCCCAAGAGCTTTGGCCGTACGCTATGGCTGCAGTCGGTGGCCGAGCTGGGTTTCGTGGTGGTGATGGTGGATGGCCGAGGTACTGCCGGACGCTCCCGGGCTTTTCGCCAGTTCTCATACCGGAACTTGGGCGGAGCGTTCGAAGACCACGTGGCCATGATCAAGCAAATGGCCGCGCGCTATCCGTATATGGACGCAACGCGAGTCGGAATCTTCGGTACGTCCGCGGGAGCTTACGGCGCAGCCCACGCGATGCTAGTGTTCCCTGAGTTCTACAAGGTTGGAATCTCCACCTCGGGCGATCACGACGCCCGCCTGGATAAGGCGTGGTGGAATGAGGCTTACCAAGGATATCCCGTACAGGACGACTACGCTACCCAGTCAAACGTGACCATGGCGGGGCGGTTGGAGGGGCATCTGCTGCTGGAGCACGGGGACATCGATGACAACGTACATCCAGTGGAGACGATTCGTTTCGTAGATGCGTTAATGAAGGCGAATAAGAACTTCGACATGCTATTTGTCCCCAACATGTTTCACGGAGAGAGCGGCGAACATGCCTTGTATTTGGTCCGGCGCCGGTGGGACTATTTCGTCCAATATCTGCTCGGCGTGACGCCACCGGCCAAATTCGAAATCAAGGAAGACCGGGAATCGATGGGAAACGCCAGGCGTCGCCGGCGCTGAACGTTGAACAGCGCTATACCCAAGTGGGCAACGAGGACCTTTATGCACCGACGCGACTTCCTGCAGGGAATAGCAGCCACCGCTGCTGGTCTTGAGATCCTGTCGCGCAGGGTGGAGGCATCTGCGCAAACGAGCCCTCCGGTTGCTCGAAGGCATGGCGGGAAAGCGACCACCGTCGTCTCCGTTGAGGGCTATACGCTGGTCACAGAATTCAAAGCTGAAGCGAATTCGTGGAAGGTCTATGAGGACCTGAGGACTCGTGAGGGATCGCTGGTGTTCGTTTCGTCGTCCCGTGATACGCGAGTGCTCACCAAAAGCGCCGAAGCCTCGATGATGGAAGGAAATCCGTACTTAGGCCTTGCTCTCAAGGACATCGGGTTGTCCTCACCCGATCTCCTTGCAGATCGCCTTCTGCAAGATGGCGACCCCGACCCTGAAAAAGTGAAATCGGCAGCGCCGCCGATGGCGTCTGCGGAGAAGAATCCGCGCACTTGGACCACGTTTGTCGGCACCAGGGAGGCCTACGACGTTACTCCGGTCTACCGCAGCGGCAACACGCGGACCTACCATCCGATTCAATATTCGCCCGAACTGCATGAGGCCTTGAAGAAAGGGCAGGTCTATGACGGCCTGGTTGGGGGCTGGATGCCGGCTGTCCGCAAAGTGATTCCGGCCTCCGATCATGCCTATTGGGAAGTTATCGTATTTGGCGACGTGGGCGCGAACAAGAACAAGTACATCGTACACACCTGGCACCGCACAGCGCGGATCGAAGACGGCAAGATTGCCAAGGTGGTGTATGGCCACAGCTATCCCGCGTACCCGCCCGAGCGCGAAGATCCACAACCCGAAGAATTTTATCGCGCGCTGCTAGCGTTTGCAGAATATTGGGACGAACAGCTGCACGATTTCGCTCCGGCTTCACTTCCGCAGAGCATATGGATCGACATGTCGAAACACTCGTTCGCGAAGGAGTTGATGACGCGGCCGGGCGGCGTATATCCCAAGTACGGCGCGGTCGACCGCGACTATGCCGGCTCGGAGTACGACGGCTTCCAGGACATCTTTACCAGTGCGATCTATACCAACATGGAATGGGGTCGTCTGGAAACGGCGCGGCTTTTCATCGATAACTACTTCGAGGAATATGTAGATTCCAGAGGGATGGTCGACATGCGCGGCCCCGAGACCGCGCAGTTTGGCATGACCCTCTCGCTGTTGGCCCGCTATTTCGACTATACCCAGGACAGCGAGTTGATGTTGAAACACAGAGCGAAGATCGAGGCGACCGCAAAGTTGCTGGGCGATATGCACGACGAGAGTCTCAAGTTGGCGCAGGAGAATCCCAGCTATGGATTGATCCGTGGATGGAGTGAGTCGGACTCCTGCCTCAGCGAAAATCCGTCTCTGTACTGGCAGCCCTATTACGCCAATAGTGCATTTGCGGCGCGGGGATTCAAAGACATCGCGCGAGCCTGGATGGAACTGGCGCACATCAACTCTGCGCCAGGCATGGGGAAGGTGGCACAAGGCTGGCTCAAGCGTAGCCGGACGCTCCAGGAACGGACCGTCGAAAGCATCGAGAAGGACATCCAGAGCCACAAGACGCCACCATATATTGGATTGTTTCCCGCCACGACGCTTACTTTTCGCGAATCACTTGAAAAGGAAAAGCCGAGCCCGCAGCAGTGGCCGCACCGTCCTTATGCGGAATTGCTTCAGGCGGACGTGCTGCCGCCACGCCTGGCGAACCAGGTGATCGACTGCATGCGGGCTTACGGAGCGACCACGCTCGGAGTTGTCGCCAACGTTTGGCGTTTTCAGGAAGACGGCCGTGAGATTCTGGGTTTCATCTCGTATGGGTACGCGCAGGCGCTGCTGCGACTGGACCGCATCGAGGAATTCCTGTTATTTCTTTATTCCCATCGGTATCATGCCCACACCCGGGGAAGCTGGACAGCGGGCGAAGTAACA
The DNA here is from genome assembly GCA_017883425.1 of Candidatus Sulfotelmatobacter sp. Taxonomy (GTDB): domain Bacteria; phylum Acidobacteriota; class Terriglobia; order Terriglobales; family Acidobacteriaceae; genus Sulfotelmatobacter. The sequence continues at coordinate 3,106 of JADGNP010000012.1, forward strand.
GGCATCACGGGAGACTCTGCAACCTACTGCGTGCCAGCGCAGCAGACCATACCGCTCATTGTGCGGTGGATGCTCGTGCTGGAAGATTCCGATGAAGACAAGCTGTACTTGGCGAAGGGCGTGCCCCGCGAGTGGATTGTTTCTGGAGAAGAAATTCGGATCGAGCATGCTCCGACGCGATGGGGGCGCGTCAGCTTCAGGTTGGCGGCGAAGCCGAGCGCCAAGTCCATTGTCGGGCAAGTGGAACTGAGCGGAGCGAGAGCGCCCAAGGAGGTGCATTTCAAGCTGCGGCTTCCACTACAAAACCTGCTCCAGACCGTGACCGTGAACAGGCAACCTGCGACTCTGGGAGGAATTCACAAGGACACTGTCATCATCACTACGAGAAACGAAAAGAGATTCGAGGTGGTCGGCCAGCTAAGCTGACCGCAGCCTGGATTCCGTGCGAGTGAGGGAATCTGCCGGTTGCAGTGGTCACAGCGATTCACAGGGAACGGTCAAACTATGAAGAAGCTTGTCTTAATTGCCTTAGTTCTCGGCTATGTCGCGCATGCCGGCGCGGCCGATTCGAGCGCAGCGGCTACCCCTCCAATGGGATGGAACAGCTGGAATCATTTTGCCTGCAAGGTTACGGCCGCCGATGTTCGATCCGCTGCCGATGCGATCGCCAGCAACGGGATGAGGGACGCAGGCTATATTTACGTGAACATCGACGATTGTTGGGAGGGCGTACGCGATGAGAAGGGCGGAATCCAGGCCAACCAAAAATTTGGCGACATGAAGGCTCTGGTGGACTACGTTCACGGGAAGGGACTGAAGGTCGGCATTTATTCTTCTCCCGGACCCAAGACTTGCGCGGGATACGAGGGCAGCTACGGACACGAGGAGCAGGACGCACAACAGTACGCGGACTGGGGATTTGATTATCTGAAGTATGACTGGTGCAGCGCTGAAAGAGTCTACCCGCGCAGCCAGATGTCCGAGGTCTACAAGAAGATGCACGATGCGCTGGTGCGGGCCGGCAGGCCGATCGTCTTCAGCCTGTGCCAATATGGCTACGGTCGGGTGTGGCGGTGGGGAGCGTCAGTCGGCGGGAATCTGTGGCGGACTACTGAGGATATTACCGATAACTACGATCGTATGTCGGTGATCGGATTCGATCAGGACGGGCTAGAGCCGTTCGCTGGACCAGGGCATTGGAACGATCCCGACATGCTGGAAGTAGGCAACGGCGGCATGAATCATGACGAGTACCTGACCCACATGAGTTTGTGGGCCCTTCTAGCTGCTCCGCTGCTGGCCGGCAACGACCTGTCGAAGATGACCCCGGAAACTCTAAGCATCCTCACGAACGGGGAAGTCGTCGCCGTCGATCAGGACGTAAAGGGAGCACAAGGCCGTCGGGTCGCTCAGGAAGGTCCGATAGAGATCTGGGCCAAGCCGCTTGCAGACGGCAGCACAGCGGTTGGTCTTTTTAACCGCGGGGAGTCTACCAATCCTATAACCCTGAGCTTTAAGGACATCGGCGTACAAGGCTCAGGGAAGCTCCGCGACCTGTGGCAGCACAAGGATCTCGGTTCTTTTAGGGGCAGCTACACGGAAGAGGTCCCGCGCCACGGTGCGATCTTGATAAGGGTCCAATGAGCATGGTCCATCCAGTATCCAGACGGCAGTTTGTCGCAGGCACGGCTGCAATGGCTGCGTCGGCGCTCGTTCCCAAGAGCTTGCTCGGGGCGCCAACCTCCGCAACCCAGCGGGTCGTGATCCGCACGGACGCTGAAATTGGTCGAGTGCGGCCCGAATTCCACGGCCATTTCATCGAGCATCTGGGCTCTTGTGTTTATGGCGGGCTATGGGTGGGGAAGGACTCGCGTATTCCGAACATCAACGGATATCGAAAACAAGCCGTGGAATATCTCAAAGATCTAGGAGTTCCAGTTCTGCGCTGGCCAGGCGGTTGCTTTGCCGACGATTATCACTGGCGCGACGGTATTGGTCCTGCCGCAAAACGTCCCAAACGCGTGAACATTCATTGGGGAAACTACATCGAGGATGGCAGTTTCGGGACGCATGAATTTATCGGGCTATGCCGCCTCTTGGATGCTGAGCCTTACCTCGCAGGGAACGTAGGCAGCAGCACGCCGCACGAACTGCGGGACTGGATCGAATACTGCAACTATCCATCGGGGAGCACGCTTTCCGATGAGCGTTCGTCCAATGGTTCCCCCGAACCCTTCCGGGTGCGCTATTGGGGTGTCGGCAATGAGAGTTGGGGCTGCGGCGGCAACATGCGCCCTGAGGAATACGCGCGTCTTTACCGCGACTTCGCGGTTTATTGCCGCGACTTCGGGGGAACTGAACTTTTCCTGGTGGCGAGCGGACCTTCTGGTAACGATACTCGCTGGTCCCGTGGACTGATGGATGGCTTGGGTTGGGAGCGCCCGGGGGGAGTTTCTATGCACTACTACTCCGGCGGCGTCGATCGTTCCACCAGCTTCGCGGTCGACCACATGAACGAGCAACTGGCGTCTTACGCCAAGGTTGAGGAGTCCATTATCCATCAGCGGGCCGTTCTCGACAGCTATGAAAATGGCAAGAAAGTCGGCCTTCTCCTCGACGAGTGGGGCGTTTGGGACAATATCCCGGAAGAGGACGAGAAACGTTACGGAAAACTCTGGCAGCAAAGCACCGTGCGCAGCGCGGTGGCCGCCGGCTTGGGGCTCAATATCTTTAATCGCCAGGCCGACAAGCTATATATGTGCAACATCGCGCAAATGGTGAACGTATTACAATCTCTGCTGCTCACAGACGGGCCCGAGGGCGAGCACTGCGTTCGGACCACCACGTATCATGCATTTTCGCTTTTCAAGCCGCACCGCTCCAAGACTGCGTTGCGAGTTGAGACCGGAGACTCCTCGCCCCTAGGTCTCTCGGTCTCCGCCTCCAAGAGCGACAAGGAACTCGCAGTCTCGTTCGTGAATCCTCGCCACGATTCCGATTTGCAAGTGGAGTGCACGTTGAAGGGCAGCGTTGCGGAGACAGGCACAGCTCAGATTCTTCACGATGCGGACTGGAATGCCTGCAACAGCTTTGACAATCCCGATCGTGTTGTTCTCAAGCAGCAGCCAATCAAAGCGAATGGATCGAAGATACAGCTGGACTTGCCACGACTGTCAGTAGCAACGGTAATCCTGCCAATTCACTAGTTTAGAGCTTCCTAGAATTTCGGGCGGGCGCATCATTACCCGAATTTACTTGCGCATCGTTTCGCTTCTGCTCCAGGGCTTGCTTCAGCGACTCGCCGGCGTATTGGATATGCTGGCGTAACAGTTTGCAGGCCTGGGTCACGTCGCGCTGACAGCAGAACTCCAGAATCTGGTGATGCTCTTTATTGGCGCGCTTCATGCCGTGGGTAAGGTAGAGTTGCAGGCGCGTGTATCGTTCGCCGTTGTTATTGACGTTGCGGATAATGGCCATGAAACGCGGCTGATTGGCGCGCGAGTAAAGGATTGAATGAAATTGCCAGTTCAGTCGCCCCCAGGCAGAGACGTGATCGTCCTGCCGAAGTTCAATTACGTACTTGCGCAGCACCGCATCGGCTTCCGCAAAATCGTCTTCCGTCAGGTGTGGAATCGAAAGCTTCAAAACCTCGGGTTCGAGCAAGGCCCGAATCGAAAACAGCTCTTCGATGTCATCTGGGGACAAGGCGGGCACAACTGCGCCCCGGTTGGGAACGATGGCAATCAGACCTTCCGCATCCAGCTGCCGCAAGGCTTCGCGAACCGGAATTCGGCTGACCTGGAATTGATTCGCGATCGCGTCCTGCCGGAGCTGGGCGCCCTCCGGGATCTCTCCCCGAATGATCTGGTCGCGCAATTTATCGGCAACTGCCGAAGTGAGCGACTGTCGTGGGATTGCTGAATCCGATGCGGTTTCTAAGTCCATATCGAGAGCGTCTGAATGCGAAGTCTGACGCCTACTTCACATTAGTTCAACATCTACTATATCGCATGTTATATCCAAATAACCCCCCATCTACTGCCCCGTCCGGGCCGCAAATGCTCTTCCAGGTACCTCGTGAGTGCGGAACGCATTCAGGCCTCTTCGATCATTCCTGTTTCGCCGGCTCGGAGTTGACTACAGCAACCAGAGGAGCGAGGTTGCTGCTCTCGAGAGCGTGATCGAACGCGGGAAGATCATCTTTCAGAACTTTTCGATAGTCTGCGTCCACTCCAGCCATTTCAGTTTCAAACGTCGTAAGTAACTGCAGTTGGGTTTCGGTGGGGGCGAAGTCGGCACTTCCGGCAACGTCACCGCCTCCAGTACCGACCTCAGCGTTCAGCCAAAGCAGATTGAGATAAACCTTGTATGGCTCGACGAAGTATTTGTCATCGCTGTTCTGGAGCGCCTGCGAAACCAGCCTGTACTCGATCGCTTGGAGCTTTTTGTCCAGGTCTTCCGCGGCTTTTAGAAGTTGGGCTCTTTGTTTTGTCTGAGATTCGTCCAATGCTGGGGGAGGGGCGGGTGCGGGCTCCGGCTCATACTCGTCACCCCCCTCGGCCAAGGTTGGCTTCGCCTTCTCCTTTTTCTTGGGCGGTCGGAGCATGGTTTCGACAACCTCAAGTTGCTTGCGGAGCCACTCGATTTGGTTCACCGTGTCGGAAACGCGACTGATATTGTCGCAGATTCGGAGCAGAGTCTTCACCGATAGATCGATATCCGCATCCGACCCGGGTGCGCGGGGATCGCGCAAGACCGTAAGAGATTGCGTGTAGGTCTGGCCCTCGACCTTCAGGCGCACCGTATATTTTCCCGGAGCCACAATCGGACCAACCTCTGATGGTTTGGTTCCCCAGTGGGTGATAGGCCGCGAGTCGGAATCGCGGAAGCGCGGTTCCTCCCAGATGTGCGGATTGTCGGGGGCCACCGTCCGCAGGGCAATCACTCGCGGAGCCTCGTAACGCAGGTCCCACTTCATGCGGTTGATGCCGGCGTGACCCTTCGTTTCGAGCTTTCGGATTACCTTGCCTTGCGAGTCCAGGATCTCGAACTCGATCGGATTCTTTGGTTCTGTTTTTTGCTCGGTTTTCGCTTCGGCCTTCGGTTCGGTCTTCAGCGAGAAGTTGAGCATAGCCTGGGCGGCGCGGGCAAAGCGGTACGCCGGGCGCGGTTCAAACAGGATGACCGCCGCATCGGAGCGGTTCTTGGCGAGTTGTTCCAGCGGCGTGATGTCGTCAAGAATGTAAAGTCCCCGACCGTAGGTGGATACCACCAAATCGTGAAACTCCTTCTGCACGACGGCCCAAGTTAAGGGTGCATGGGGCAACCCCGTCTGCAGCGCTGTCCAATGTGCTCCGTCATCGAGCGAGTAATACAGACCGTTACCGGTACCTGCAAACAGCAGGCCCGCGCAATTGGGATCTTCGGCGACGGTGCGTACATAAGACAAAGGGTGTTTGGGCAGATTACTGCTGATCAGCTTCCAGGTCTTCCCCAAATCGGGGGTCTTGTAGATGAAAGGGTCACGATTATCCGCGAGATGGAGATCGACGCTGATATACGCGGTGGCGGGATCGAAGCTCGATGGCGCGATGCTGGCAATCGTGCCCCACGGAGGAAGTCCTGAGATATTCTTGGTGACGTTGATCCAGTTCGCGGCGCCGTCTTTCGTGTACCAGACCTGACCGTCATTGGTTCCGGCCCATATGAGCCCCTTCTGAATTGTGGAAGGAGCGATTGCGAAGACGACTTCTCCATAGAATTGCCCTAGATTATCTCCGACAATTCCTCCCGAAGGAGCGAGGCGAGCCGGGTCTTGCGTGGAAAGATCCGGGCTGATGACCGACCAGCTCTGGCCGGCGTTCGTGGTTTTGAAGATCACCTGGCAGCCGTAATAGACGGTGCTGTGATCGAAGGGATCGATCGCCAGCGGCGGCGTCCAATGACAGCGATACTTGAGATCGTTTGGAGGCGAGTCCAAGGTATGCATCCAGGGGCTCACGGAGTGCGCTTCCTTGTTCCGCGCATCCCAGCGGGTAACGGTGTTCCCATAGCAGGTGGCCCACACCACGTTGGGATCGACGGTATCGGGAACGGTGAAGCCGGATTCGCAGCCGCCCATCTCGCGGTCCCAACCTGTTTCCCGGGAATCCACGGGTACACTCGGGCCGCGCATGTTCCCGTCGTCCTGCATGTTGCTGTAGAAGTAGTAAGGAATTTGGTTGTCCACGGCGACGTGGTACATCTGGCCGATGGGTAAAGTAACACGGTGAAAGCCGCGGCCGTGGACAGACGTAATGATCATGCCGCCGTCATCGGTAATCACAAAACGCTCGGGATTGGTGGGATCGATCCAGATGTCGTGGGTGTCTCCGCCCCAGCGGACTTCGCGAAAATTCTCGCCCCCATCCAGTGACTGGTGGAAGGAGCTGTTGGCTACGTAAACTTCATTGTCGCTGCCTGTCGACACAGCGATTCGAATGTAGTAGCCCGCACGTCCAATCAAGGCTCGCTGGTAATTGACCGCCTTCCACTGTTCTCCCGCGTCATCGGATCTCCAGAGCGAGCCTTGGTCTTTGGTCTGTATCAGGGCAAAGACACGATTCGAATTCGTTGGAGCAACGGCGACATCTATCTTGCCCAGCGGGACATGCGGCAGGCCGTGTTCTTCGATGCGAGTCCACTTCGTTCCGCCGTCGTGTGAAACGTAAACTCCGCTGCCCGGACCGCCACTGGATTCGCCCCAGGTATGCATCTCCACTTGCCACATTCCCGCAAATAACTTGCGGGGATTGTGCGGATCCATGGACAGCCCGGAGCAGCCCACATTTTCTCCAGCAAAAAGCACACGCTCCCAATGCTGGCCACCATCGGTCGTGCGGAAGACGCCACGCTCCTGTTGAGGCCCGGTAGTGCGGCCCAAAACGCAGGCCAACACGATGTCAGGATTCGAGGGGTGGATGACAATCCGGCCGATACGGCCGGACTCCGGCAAACCCATGTTGGTCCATGTCTTGCCAGTATCGATCGACTTATAGATTCCGTTGCCCATCATGTCACTGTCGCGAATTACCCAAGCTTCGCCAGTTCCCGCCCATACCGTGCTGGGATCGGATGGTGCTACTGCGAGAGCGCCGATGGCGGCTGCGGTTTGTTTCTCAAAGATCGGCATCCAGCGATTTCCGCCGTCCGTCGATTTCCAGACCCCTCCAGACGCTGCTCCGGCGTAATACACGCTGGCATCTCCCGGCACGCCGGCCACGGCCGCGATTCGATTCCCAACCTTTGGACCTACGAAGCGGAATCGAAACTGGTCTTCCTGCTCGGAGTCCGGCTGTTGCGCAACTGTCGACACCACGCTGCCCAAGATTGCAATTGAGGCAAAACAGAGCCCAAGTTTTCTGATGACCATTACTGGAATACCTCCGGCTGACAGCGTGAATCTTACCTTATATGGATTTGGCTGTATGGCGGTGTTCAAGAGCCGGTTGTTTCTGCAACCATGGACTTCCGCATTTGTTAACGACTCTCGATACATGAAAAACGCGAGACGAGCGACTTCAACAAACGTGATACACACACGCCCCTTTCTAGCCGTTCCATAGCCAACAGGAACCGGCTATGGCCCACGAATGCAGCTAAGCAGTACGGCTCGCGCTAAAGTTTTCTGGTTCTTCGCGAAACAGACGCCTGATCATTCAAGGCCTGAGAAGTCCGCGAAACCAACACGCACCGAGGTGCCCGGCCCGGGCCGGCGTCCGGCTATCTGGGGCATTTCTGCTCCGGGCAGCGCTTCGGTCCAAGCGCCGTATACCTTGCGGTCGTATGCCGTCAGCCAGGTGTAATCGCCCAGGAACGCTGGCTGCTGGCTTTCGAACGGATTTTCCGCCCAGGCGTAATTCACAAATGTCTTCCCTCCGTCTGTGGAACGGGCGAGCGTGAAGCTAGTCTTGCGATTGGCCGGGTCGTCGCGACGATCGTAAAACTGTATATACACATCGCCCGTAACTGGGTCTACAGTCATCCATTGAAAAAACTGGTCGATGCCGTCGTGAATAGGATCGTTGTTCACCCGCATTGGCTTGGACCAAGTGCGACCGTCATCTGCGGAGGACGCGGAGAACACGTCGACGTCGCCGTTGCGGTAATCGCTCCATGCCACGTACAAGGTCCCGGCCCATTTGCGTTCGCGTATACCCACACCGATTTGCGGGAACCCCATGGCGCGAGATACGCCCGGGATGCCGCCCGCACCGCCGAAATACGGCGGTGCTACATCAATCACCGCGCGCGAGGGCGTAAACGTCTTGCCACCGTCGTGTGACTGTGTGAAGGTTATGGTGCCGCCATCATTCCAGACGGCGTAAATGGTTCCGTCAGTTCCGACCGCCCCCACAAACCCTACTAGGCCGCCGTTATCGTCACGCGGTAGACCGGCATGCGTGCTGATGCGCATCGGCGGTGCGAAGGTTTTTCCTCCGTCGCTAGAACGCGCAAACAATATGATCGATTTATCGAGCTGCCACTCTATCCAGCCGACGTAAACGTTGCCGGAGTAGGGACTGTGAGGCTGGGTATCAGTGAACAAGCGCGGCATGTCCTCCGCCTCCATACTTTGTCCCCAAAATAAACAGCTATCTCTGAGTCGGCGTCGCAGACACACTGGGATCGCGTGATATCCCTCCGTCGATCATTCGCCAAATCCCCAGCGGATTTGCGTCCTTCAGTTCGTCGGGTAGGGCGCTGTCGGGAAACCCCTGATAGCAGACCAGACGCGTGAACCGGAAAATTGCCTGGCTTCCCACCGACGTAGAGCGCCCATCCGAAGTCGACGGATATGGGCCGCCATGCACCATGGCATGCGTCACTTCGACGCCAGTCGGAAAACCGTTGAAAATGAGTCTGCCGACTTTGGTTTCGAGAATCGCGATCAGATCAGCAAATTCGTGCAGGTCTTGTTCTGTGCCATGTATCGTGGCCGTTAGGTGGCCTTCGAGGGACCGTGCAATCGCCAGAACCTGCTCCCGGCTGGAGTGTTGCACGAGGAGGGTTGTCGGACCAAAGATCTCCGCATCCAGATCTGAACCGAGAAACGCCGCCGCATCGGTTTCGAAGAGCGCGGAACTCACGGCAAAGCCCGCGTCGGCAGCCGCTTGCGGACCCTCAGCAACGAGTTTGACAGCCGCTTGCGTCTTGCGCCGGGCGATCGCCGAATCATACGAAGAGTGAATGGTCTTGGTCAGGAGATGGAATGGGGCAGACTCGCCAACCAACTGGCGCAACTTGCCGGCGAAAACGGCTGCGTCGGAACCCTGCGGCAGAAAGACCATCCCCGGCTTGGTGCAGAATTGGCCGGCGCCCATCGTGAACGACGTGTGCAGTCCAGCGGCAATTTCCCCAGCACGCTCGCGCAAAGCGCCGGGCAAGATGAAGACGGGGTTCGTGCTGCTCATCTCCGCATAGAACGGAATCGGCTCGGGGCGCGATGCCGCCACGTCCATCAAGGTCCTTCCCGCAGTGCGTGATCCGGTAAAGCCTCCGGCCTTTACCAGAGGATGCTTCATCAATGCCGTCCCAACCTGCGAGCCGCTGCCAAAAAGTAGCGAGAATACACCCTCAGGCAGGCCACATTCCCGAACGCTTTCTTGCACGGCGCGACCTACCAGTTCGCTGGTCCCAGGATGCGCTGCGTGCGCCTTGACGATCACGGTATTCCCTCCCGCGAGCGCGGAAGCGGTATCTCCTCCAGCCACGGAGAATGCCAAGGGGAAGTTACTGGCACCGAACACCACCACAGGCCCCAGTGGGCGCAGCATGGAGCGAATATCGGGCCTAGGCGCGGGCTTGCGATTGAGATCGGCGTGGTCGATACGCGGGTTGACCCACGATCCCTCTTCCGCGACTTGCGCAAACAGCCGAAGCTGGCCGCAGGTCCTCGCGATTTCAGCTTGCAGGCGGCCTCGCGGCAAGGCGGTCTCCTGCCCGGCACGCTCGATCACGTCGTCCGCAATCGACTCTATCTTCGCGGCAATCGTGCGCAAGAATGCGCCTCGGTCGCGTCCAGAAACGTGCCGGTAGACGTCGAAAGCCTCCGCCGCCAGACGGACCGAAAGGTCCACCTCCTGTGGTGTTGCCGGAATGAAGGCCGGCTGCAGACGCTGTCCGGTGGTAGGGTTGGAGGCATACATAGGCTCTCCCCCGCGCGCGCCTTCCCGCGCCCCAATTAGCGACAAGCCCGAGAGTTTTGCCATCGACGTTAGCATTTTTCACTTCCTGTTCGGCAACGCATACGTGCTCATCGACTGCGGCCGGGAACGCAACGCGTCACGGATAATCTTCCTGGTTTGCTCAAGTTCATTCCCCACCAGTTCGAGACGTGGCGGACGCACACGGGCATTCCCAATCCCAACTTCCACCTGCACTAGTTTGATGAGTTGAACGAAGTTCGGAACGGTGTCCATCCGGAGCAACGGCAAGAACCAGCGATACAGCTCAAACGCTTTGTCACTTTCTCCGTTGATGCCGTGGTTGAAAAGATCCACAGATTCACGCGGCAGCGCATTCGCCAAGCCGGCAATCCATCCCGTCGCTCCCACTCCGACGGCTTCCAGTGCAGCGTCATCCACACCCACGGATATCTCGAGCCGACGGTCTAGCAATGCACGGATGGCCGATACTCGTCTGGCATCCGTGCTCGATTCCTTGACCGCTTCCAAGTTTTCGTGTTCGGCCGCCAACTCTTGAATCTGCTCAGGGAGGAAATCGGTTCCGTAGGCCACGGGGTTGTTGTAGAGGATGCAGGAAAGCGGCGTGGCGCCGAATACAGCCGCGACGTGCGTCTTCATTTCACGCCAGTCGCCCTGATATACATACGGAGGCAACACCATCAGGCCATCGCATCCGAGGTCCGCAGCCGCTTTCGCCAAGGCTACGGCCTCGGAAGTGGTAAGCGCCGAGATGGAAGCGACGACCGGTCCACGCCCGCGAACCGTCTTGATACATGTGCGTAGAACTTCCAGTTTCTCGTCGAACGACAAGGTTGCGCCTTCACCCAGCGACCCGAGAGCAACAATTCCCGTGCAGCCGTTGTCCAGCAGCCAACGGCAGTGTTCCGCCATAAAGCTATGATCGACGCTGAGATCTCGATTAAAGCCGGTTGTAATTGCGGGTAACACGCCCTTCCAGTTCATCAAGCACCTCCTCTGATTGCGCTGTGCTCCGCGTTCGGGCGGCCTGCAAAGGCAGCCAGGTTTTCAACGCGCGCCGGGAAGACTGGCGGTCGGACCGAGTCCGGGTTCCACTTGAAAAGGAATTGGGTGGCCGGTCCGCAAACCCTTCCCTGGCACGGGCCCATGCCGCAACGCGTATGCAACTTCGCAGCGCGCCAAGACGTATGTTCCTGCAGACGCAAATACGGAACGTCCTCGCATCGGCAAACCATGGTCTCCGGGGACGGCAGGCTCCTGAGTTCGCGGCGCAGACAGAATGTCTGATCCAGAACGCGCGCAAAGCGCCGTGATTTCTCGCGCGCATCGAACAACGCTCGAGCTTCTGGTTCGTGTCCAGCGGCAGCCACCCCTGCGATCTGTCCCTCGATCAACGACAACTCAACACCTCCAATGCTCGTTGGTTCGCCGGCACAGAAAATTCCCTTGACTGTGGTTTGCTGGAAGCGGTCAACCTGTACATATCCGCCAAGGATATTGCAGCCTAGTAACTGCGGCAACTCGATGTTGGGTACCAGATGAAACCCGCAAGCAAGGTAATCGCACTCGATGGTTTCCGATTTCCTGCCGCGCGCAATGGTGACACTCTCGAGAGTCTTCCGCCCGTGAGCTACAAGAGGCCAGCAGTTTGCAACGAATGGAACGCCGGCAATGCCTTTCTTCAACTTTAGCCCTTGGACGATCTTTCCCGGTTGGCCCATCAGCGCCACACCGAAGCGCGCGAGGCTGCTCCACGACGCCTGCTCGCAAATGACGGGAATCTCGGCGCCGTGCCCGCGAAGGTAAGCAGCAACCGCGAGCAGCAGAGGCCCCGTCCCGGCCACGACCACGCGCTTGCCGCGAATCGGAAGACCCGACTTGACCATCGCCTGCAATCCCCCAGCGCCCATTACATTCGGGAGCGTCCATCCCGGAAAGGGCAGAAACCTTTCTCGCGCTCCAGTCGCCAATACTAGACTCTGGTAGCTCAACTCGAATAGATTCTCGGCTCCCTCCGCCAGCAGAATGCCGGGTCCGGGCTGGTGAAAGACTCTCCTGCCACACAGCGTTGTCACGCCTGTTGTTTGCAGTAGACGGTGCCACCTTGCCGCTTCTTTCGTCTGTCCGTCTTCGGATTCCGCCCGCCAGATTTGCCCGCCCAAGGTCGCGTTGTCATCCACAATTCCTACATGGACGCCGCACTCCGCGGCGCGGACCGCTGCAGCCATTCCCGCTGGGCCTCCGCCGATGACGAGGACATCAAACCGCTGCTGTAAATCCCTACTCATCCGTTTTGATTTCCATGCCCGCCTCACACAAAACCTGGCAACTTCGGCAATGCGGTTTCCCATTGATCGCCACACGGCATTCGTAGCAAATGCCCATCCCGCACAAGGCCCCGCGTGGCTCACCGGTCACTGACGTCCGGCACGCTTGCCCGGCAATCGCCACGGCCACGGCCACAGTTGCGCCCGGAGGTGCCAACACTGGCGAGCCGTTCACGGTCACCTTCACCTGACTAAGCATGTACGTGTTCCTTCGCCGCCCGCGACGGCAAGTACGGCTCGATGAGAATCTCCGGCTTCTCACCCGTGATCTGGTCCGCCAAAATTCGCGCGGTTCCAAGCGAGGTCGTAATCCCTAACCCCTCGTGACCGGTCGCCAGGAACAGAGATTTATCTGCCGGCCACGGACCAATCAGCGGCAGTTTGTCTGGCGTGGCCGCCCGGAATCCTGTCCATGAGCGCACCGCCGACATCGGCCCGAGCGCTGGCATGTATTCCTGGGCGCGCTGCAACATGCGTGCCAGAATCGCGTTATTCACGTCTTTGTCTTCCGCCCCGTATTGCCGCGAGGAACCAATCAGAATCTGCCCCGTCCGCCGTGGCTGCACATTGAATGCAACCGAATCGCTGCTGACCGAGTGAGCGCTCTTCAAGTAACCAAGCTCCACTAACTGGTGGCGCAGGAATCCGGGATAGCGATCAGTAATCACGAGGTGTCCCTTTCGCTTCTTGACTTCAATTCCCGGCGTGAGTTCGGGTGCGCAGGCTCCGGCCGCGTTCACAATGATCTGCGCTGAGATTTCCGAGCCATCACTCAGTTGCACGCGTCCTTGGCCGATCTGCAGCACCGACGCGCCGAGCCGGAGCTTCGCCCCACGCTCCAGCGCGCGCTCGATAAGAAAAAGGGCTGCGCATGGCGGGTACAGCACGCCATCCTCGGGAACCAACAGACCGCCGGCCATCCCATCCCGCAGGTTCGGCTCCAGATGTTTCAAGCGCTGCGAGTCGAGCACTTCGGTCGGGACGCCTTGTTTTGCGTAGTACTCGCGCTTGCGCGTCACCTCCCCCATTTCTTCTTCGTCAGCTGCAACCCAGATCGTTCCGCACTGTTCGTATTCGACACCATCTGGCAATCCCGGCCGCAGTTTTTGCCACAACTGCTGCGAGTAGCGCGTTAGCGCAAACTGCTCCGCGGAGTCGTCCATGACGACGATGTGTCCCATCCCCGCAGCAGTGGCGCCGCTACCGACGATATCGCGGTCCACGACCGCAACTTGCACGCCACGACGCGCGAGTTCGTCCGCGCATGCCGCGCCTACAATGCCGGCGCCAACGACGACCGCCTCATAAGTTTCTTTACTCACGCCGTATTTGCTTGTGGCTCTGACTCAGCCGCGAATACCCATGCGCAGCGGGTCGTGCGGATCGAGAATGAGCTCAGCTTTCGCCGTCACAAATGCCGATCCCTTGATACTCGGATAGACTTTGCCCTCCCGCACATTTACGCTGCCTTCAAACACACTTCCGACAATACTCTCTTGCTTCCAGGTCTGACCCTCCCGGATCTTGCCGTCGGCATAAAGACAAGCCAGCTTGGCACTCGTCCCAGTGCCACAAGGAGAACGATCATAGGCTTTGCCCGGGCAGAGCACGAAATTCTTGCTGTCCACTCCCGGAAGCTCGGATGGACCAAACAACTCGATGTGGTCAATCTCCTTGCCGTCCGCGCCAGCGATGCCGCTTCCATGAAGCGCCTGCCTAATTGCCCACGTGAAGTCCGTCAGCTTGTTGACATTCTTGAGCGTCAACTCCATTGGATGGTCACCCACGAGGAAGAACCAGTTCCCCCCCATGCCACGTCACCGTATACCTTGCCGTAACCTGGCACCTCAACTGCCACGTGCGTGGCGCTGCGATAACTCGCGACGTTGTTGACTGTAACTTCGCCGCTCTCGTGCAGAACTGCACTCACTATTCCGACTGGGGTCTCGATCCTGTGGTTACCGCTCCGAATGTCACCCCTGTAAGCCAGGGTGGCGACCAGCCCAATCGTCCCGTGACCGCACATCCCCAGATAGCCGACGTTGTTAAAAAAGATGACGCCGGCGGCAGAGCCAACATCTACGGGATCGCACAACAGCGCGCCGACCATCACGTCCGAACCGCGCGGCTCGTTGACAACTGCGGAGCGAAAACAGTCGTGCCGCCTGCGAAAGCACTCCAACCGATCGGCAAGCGAACCGGCCCCAAGGTCAGGGCCGCCACTCACCACAAGACGAGTTGGCTCACCTCCGGTGTGGGAATCGATGACCCGGACGCTCTGGCATGCACTACTCGTCATTTTCGGTCGTTCCTGGTTCCCTCATGAGAATGGAGCGGGAATCCTTGGCGGCTCGTCGATTAATAAAGTAGGCTGCCTGTCGTATTTTATGGATACAATATGCAACCGTCAAACCATTCCTGTTGCAGGACGTAGGCGCGCATCGTGAACATGGCCGGAAAACTCAAGTCAGCAGGTCCAGAACCCGCAGCTTCCAAGCCTCGTGAATTTGCGCGCGGATTGAACCTGTTCGATTCCACCATGCTTGTGGTCGGGGCGATGATTGGCTCCGGTATCTTTATTGTTCCCGCCGAAATGGCCCGCTACGTTGGCAGCGCGGGCTGGCTTCTGGTGGCCTGGGGGGTGGCGGGCGTGCTCACCATCGCGGGCGCACTATGCTACGGGGAACTCTCGGCCATGATGCCTTACGCTGGGGGCATGTACGTATACCTTCGCGAAGCCTATTCTCCGCTGTGGGGTTTCCTGTATGGCTGGACGTTATTCTCTGTCATCGAGACCGGAACCATTGCAGCGGTAGCCGTTGCCTTCGCACGTTTTTCCGGCGTGCTCTGGCCTCTCGTGTCAGAAGAAAGATATCTGATCAGCCCGTTTCACATCTCGACCCATTACGCCCTCTCGCTTTCAACCGCTCAGCTGCTCGCAATTGGCGTCATCTTTCTGCTCACTTTCAGCAACACTCTGGGCCTCCGCTACGGGAAACTCATCCAGAATGTATTTACTGTCACCAAAACTGGCGCCCTGGGCGGCTTGATCGTGATGGGCATTCTCTATGGGCGCAACGCAGCCGCGGTCTCTGCAAATTTCGCCACCGCATGGCATCCGCGCGGCGTCGATTCCTTGGGCAGGGGCCTGGACGCCACAACCATGTTTGGCTTGTTCGTCGCCATCTGCCTGAGCCAGACCGGATCGTTGTTCTCCGCCGATTCATGGCACAACATTGCTTTCGCAGCGGCGGAAGTGAAAAAAGCGGAGCGCAACGTCACGCTGGCGATGGTTGGGGGCGCCACCCTGGTGATCACACTCTACCTCCTCGCGAACGTGGCATATCTGGTCACGCTGCCGCTGGAGGCCATCCAGCACGCGCCCGCAGATCGGGTTGGAACGGCCACTCTGCGGGCGATTTTTCCTGGAGCCGGGGCGGGCGTTATGGCAGCCGCCATCATGATCTCGACCTTCGGCACCATCAATGCTCTGACACTCACCGGAGCGCGCGTCTACTATGCCATGGCTCGTCAAAAGCTTTTCTTCCCTTTCGCCGGCAAACTCAACGCGGCGAGCGTGCCGGCATCTTCCTTGAGACTTCAGGGCCTGTGGGCAGCGCTGCTGGTGCTGCCCCGCACGTATAGCCCAGCAACCCAATCTTGGGGAAACCTCTACAGCAACTTGCTTGAGTACGTCATCTCCGCAGCGCTAATCTTCTATGTGCTGACCGTCGCCGGAGTGTTCCGCCTTCGCATCAAGCGACCGAATGCGCCACGCCCGTATCGCACGCTCGGATATCCTGTTGTCCCCGCTTTTTATATTCTTGTGGCCACCGTCACCCTCATCGTGCTGTTTGTGTATCGTCCCTCGACCACATGGCCGGGTTTGCTGATTGTGCTCCTGGGTGTGCCCATTTACTTGGTAATCCGCAGGCCGGGCAGAGGTCTCGAGCCTATCTCATCTCCTCAGTCGAAAACCGCCGACTTGCAGACCATGGATTGAGAATTAAGAAACTGCTTTTTTGGAGGACTCCGAATGTGACTACTGTAACTGGCTATGAGATCCGGGTAGCTCGAAGCCTGCGGAGCATTCTGGGAATTGTCTTTTGGCTCGCAATCGCATGCTTGGGCTCGTGCGCGGCCTATGCCCAGTCCCCCGCCGTGGTAGATCTTCTGCGTCGCGAGTTTATTGCAGGGGACTTCGCCGTCAAGTCGTTCGGGCCGGTGCGCTGGCTTGATGGAGGAAAATCCTATGCGACTCTCGAGCCCTCAGCCAAGGCCGAAGGGGCGCGCGATCTCGTGCGCTATGATACGGCGACCGCTCAGCGGGAGGTTCTGGTCTCGGCATCACAACTCACGCCGCCGGGCAGCGATAAACCGCTGGCCATCGAGGACTATGCCTGGTCGGCGGACATGAACCGTGTCCTGATCCTTACCAATTCCAGACGCGTCTGGCGTGAGAATACGCGCGGCGACTACTGGGTGCTGGACCGTAAATCGGGTGCTCTGCGGAGGCTGGGAGACGGCGGGCCTCCGTCTTCTCTAATGTTCGCGAAGTTTTCTCCGGATGGATCGAAAGTGGCGTATGTACGCTTCAACAACATCTACGTCGAGGCTATCGAAACCGGCGTGGCCACGCAGCTCACGACCGACGGTTCGGAGAAGATCATTAACGGCACCTCCGACTGGGTCTATGAAGAGGAGTTCTCCGTCCGCGACGGATTTCGCTGGAGCCCCGACGGCAAACGCATCGCGTATTGGCAATTTGATACGAGCAACGTGACGAGCTTCGCTCTGGTCTATGACACGGGAGCGCCCTACCGGGTGCTGACCGGCATTCCTTATCCGGAATCGGGCGTCTATCCTACCGTGCGGCAGATTCCCTACCCGCAACCCGGAACTCCCAATTCTTCCGTTCGCGTCGGTGTCATGCCTGCCATCGGAGGGGAGACACGATGGATGCAGGTTCCGGGGTATCCGAACGACAACTACATCGCGCGCATGGAATGGGCCGGAGATTCCGACACACTCGTTCTGCAGCATCTGAATCGATTGCAGAACACGAACGATGTTCTGCTGGCAGACGCGAAAACGGGCGTTGTGCGGAGTGTCCACCAGGACCGGGACGCAGCTTGGGTCGACGTGGTGGATGATCTGCAATGGGTCCACAGAGGCAAGGACTTCCTTTGGGTCAGCGAACAAGACGGCTGGCGGCATGTTTACCTGATTTCGCGGGATGGAAAGCAGATGCGGCTCGTGACGCCTGGCGCTTTCGATGTAATCGATGTCGTCGGAGTCGATCCCGACGAAGAATGGCTCTACTACGTGGCCTCTCCGGAAAATGCCACCCAGAGATATCTTTACCGCATCCGGATCGAGGGGAAAGGGACGTCTGAACGGCTGACTCCCGCAAACCAACCTGGCACGCATTCCTATC
The DNA here is from genome assembly GCA_017883425.1 of Candidatus Sulfotelmatobacter sp. Taxonomy (GTDB): domain Bacteria; phylum Acidobacteriota; class Terriglobia; order Terriglobales; family Acidobacteriaceae; genus Sulfotelmatobacter. The sequence goes on from JADGNP010000012.1 coordinate 21,075, forward strand.
ACGTTTCACCCGATTTGCGCTGGGCCGTCCACACCTACTCGACCTTCGACTTGCCACCGGTAACCGATCTTGTGCATCTTCCGGACCAGAAGGTGCAGCGTGTTTTGCAGGACAACGCGAAGCTGCGTTCCAACTCAAAGGATCTGGTCTCTGAGCCAACCGAGTTTCTTCGTCTGGACATTGGCGATGGCGTGACCTTGGACGGCTGGCTCATGAAGCCGAGGGATTTCGATGCTGGCAAGAAATATCCAATTCTTGTCTATGTCTACGGAGAGCCGGCAGCCCAAACCGTGGTCGATCGATGGGATGACTGGAACGGAATCTTTCATCGCGCTCTGGCGCAAGAAGGCTACATCGTCGCCAGCTTCGATAATCGTGGCACGCCGGCCCCGAAGGGAAGCGCCTGGCGCAAGGTCGTGTACGGCAGCGTTGGAGTTCTGTCCTCAAAGGAACAGGCTTTGGCGCTTCAAGCCCTCGAGCGGAGGTGTCCGTATATCGATTCGACTCGCGTCGCGGTCTGGGGCCGCAGCGGTGGCGGTTCCAATACGCTGAACCTCATGTTTCGCCATCCGGAGATCTACAAGGTTGGCATGGCCGTCGCTCCAGTGCCGGACCAGCGTCTCTACGACAGCATCTACCAGGAACGTTTCATGGGATTGCCACGGGAGAATGCAAGCGGTTACAAGGCGGGATCTGCCATCAACTTTGCCGAAGGACTTCAAGGCAGGCTATTGCTGGTTCACGGTTCCGGCGACGATAACGTGCACTACCAGGGTACGGAGTTGCTGGTGAACCGGTTAATCGAACTGGGCAAACCGTTCGACTTCATGACCTACCCCGGACGGACTCATGCAATCGTCGAGGGCCCGGGAACGGCCGATCATCTTTACCGTCTGCTTGCAAGGTATCTGGAAGAACATCTTCCGCCGGGCCCTGCCGCACCGTAATTGGGGGCCTTTTGGATATAACCTGCGATATAGTAGATGTTGCACACAGTGCAGAGGCCGTAGGGCGAGGAAGTAGACGCTACTGAGATGGACCTAGAAACCGCATCCCATTCAGCCATCCCGCGCCAGTCGCTCACCTCGGCTGTAGCCGACAAGTTGCGCGACCAGATCATCCGGGGTGAAATCCCGGAGGGCGCTCAACTGCGGCAGGATGCCATCGCAACCCAATACCAGGTCAGCCGGATTCCGGTTCGCGAGGCCCTACGACAACTCGATGCCGAGGGTCTGATTGCGATCGTTCCCAACCGCGGTGCGGTTGTACCAGCCCTGTCTCCCGATGATATTGAAGAGCTTTTCTCGATTCGCGCGTTGCTCGAGCCCGAGGTCCTTAAGCTTTCCATTCCCCACCTCACCGAAGAAGACTGCTCGGAAGCAGAAGCAGTATTGCGCAAGTATGTCAGCGAACTTCGCCGGGAAGACCACCTCTCCGCTTGGGGACGGTTGAACTGGCAATTTCACTCGATCCTCTACTCCCGCGCCAATCAGCCGCGATTCCTGGCGATTATTCGCAATGTCAATAATAGCGGCGAACGGTACACTCGCTTGCAGTTGTACCTGACGCACGGCATGAAACGCGCCAACGAAGAGCATCACCAGATGCTGGAATTGTGTCGGCAGCGCGACGTGGCCGCGGCTTGCAAGCTACTCCGCCAGCATATCCAATACGCCGGCGAGTCCTTAAAGCAGGCCCTCGAGCAAAAACGAACCGCGGCCCAAATCGATTCGGGCAACGGCAACCGGCGTTCGGAATCTTGACGCCTGCCTTCCCCGTCAACGTGCACTCCGCCGGCACGTCGGTCAATAGGGCCCTTTTGGAAGTTGGCCGCTATCAGGATCCTTAGAGCGACTACGGACGTCTGGAAAACGAAATGTGGCGCGCCATCCGCCTCGTCGTCGACAGCGGCGTGCACGAAAAGCACTGGTCCCGTGATCAGATGGTGGCCTACTTCCATCGCTATACCGAGGCGAGAAGATGGGCACGTCGGGCGACGGATCGCGGGGCTAGGTATCTCCGGTCATATCAGTATCATTTCCTCTTGTATTCGACCGGTGACTTCGGCTGAACCGGAGCGCACTAGCATGTTGACTTCGCTGCGCAGGCCAAATTCCGGAAGATATATCCCGGGCTCGATCGAGAAACAAGTATAGGGCAGCACTTCCCGCTCGTCGCGGGATTCGAAGTTGTCAATATTGGCGCCGTTACCGTGGACTTCGGTGCCAATCGAATGCCCGACGCGATTATGTAAGTATCTTGCGTATCCGGCAGTCTCCAGGACATCGCGAGCCGCTTTATCCACCTCCCAGCCAGCGAGCTTTTCCCCACCTGCGATGGCCGTTGTCACTTTCTCGATGCCTGCGTCCCGGGAGCGGCGGACGATATCGAAAATTTCGCGAATACGATCCGGTACTGATCGTCCCACAAACCCGGTCCAACTGATGTCGTAATAGACCGCTCCGGGAATGTTCTTCTTGCCCCAGACGTCCAGGAGAACGAAATCTCCTTCACGGATTGGGGCATTGTGATCAGTCGTAGGAACGTAATGAGGATCGCTGCTGTTTTGGTTCACGGCCACGATTGGCGGGCCATCGGCGATCAGCCCCTCGCGCCTGAAAGCCTCCACTACCCATTGCTGGACTTCATACTCATTCGTGCCGCCGCTCCTGATACGTTGGCCGATTTCCGGAAAAACCGCCATCATAATGCTATCAATGGAATGGCCTGCTGCGAAGTGCGAGCGAATCTGCTCTTCAGTCCAGGTTGCTTCGAATCTCGCGATCAGGTCGGCGGAGCTGACCACATTCTTGCCATAGCTGCGGATCAGGTCCACCGTGCCCGCATCCACGACGGACACGGTGAAGATCATGTTGTTGGGAGAAAACTGCATGGCAATGTCGCGCAGTCCCGAAAGCATTTCGCGCAGTTCATCGACAAACTCCTGCCACGCCGCATAGGTATGCTTCTTGCCCGGCAGCGAATCCAAGTGGAAGGGCTCGATTCGGTGCAGCAGTTTGACCGGTTCACCCTGGGCAGGAATCAAGTAAAACCATCGCCTGGAAACCATCAGGGATTCTGGCAAGCCCAAAATCCGATAGGAGATCGCGTCACGGTGGTGGTGATCGCAGAAGAGCCATGCGTCGATGCAGCGGTCACGCAGTTCAGCCTGGATATTTTCAATTTTGGTCATCGTTCTTCACCCTTACCGCCCCCCGTGACAAGAATTGGCGTGGCAACCGTGAATGACTGACTTAGGGAACTTGATTCAGTGACTGGCATCACATACGGTGGCCAGCTTAATTGACATATTATATATAGTATGCAGGCGCGAACGAAAGTCAAAGGAATCCATCGCACCCGGGCACAGAGTGCTTTGGAGTTGCTATCCGCGCCCGCACAAAGCGGCCTCATCCTCAATGTTATGCGGTTTGCGCTCCACGATGGGCCGGGAATTCGAACGACTGTATTTCTCAAGGGCTGTCCTTTGCGCTGCTGGTGGTGTCACAACCCCGAGAGTCAATCCCCTCAAGCCGAAGTGATCTACTTCGACGACCGTTGCATTCGTTGCGGCGATTGCGTACGCGCATGCCCACACGGCGCCCTTCATTTAAATCAGTGCGTCGTCCAAGATCCTGATCTGTGCCAGCATTGCGGGGAATGTGTTAGCGCGTGCTCAGTTGCTGCGCGTCAAGTCGCGGGCCGCTGGATGACCGTGCCTGAAGTCTTGGCAGAAGTTTCGAAGGACCAAGTCTTCTTTGATGAGTCCGGTGGCGGCATCACAGTTTCCGGTGGTGAACCTCTGACGCAGCCAGTTTTCGTGGAAGCGTTGCTAGCAGCTTGCCGGGCGCGACGGATTCGGACCGTTCTCGATACCTGCGGTTTTGCCGATTCCAGGGTGGTTCGGAGAATCAGTGAATACGTCGATCTCTTTTTGTACGATCTCAAACTGATGAACTGCGAGAAACACCGGCACTTCACCGGGGTGAAGAATGATCTGATCTTGCACAACCTGAGAATACTCGCTGCCCAGCGGAGCGCAGTTATTGTCCGCCTTCCCGTAATTCCCGGAGTGAACGATGACACCGACAACATCGACGCTCTCTCGGATTTCTTATCTTCTCTGGATCTTCGAGAAATCGAGCTGCTTCCCTACCATCGGATCGGAAGCGAGAAATACAACCGATTGCGCCTGTGTAACCGAATGGAAGGCGTCGACCCACCTAGTGCCGAACAGATGGAAATGCCAGCCGCGCGCCTGAGGCGCGATGGATTTTGTGTGCGAATTGGAGGCTGATATGAACGAACGAGTGAATAGACTGAGACGAGCTACACTGGAAGCTACACCTCGGCTTTCCATCGAACGTGCAGCGTTGCTTACCGAGTTCTGCCGTAAGGATAAGACCACTTCCGTTCCAATCCGCCGTGCTCGCGCCTTGCAATACATCATGGAGAACAAGGAGATCTACATAGGAAAGGACGAATTGATAGTTGGAGAGCGGGGCCCGACGCCCAAAGCGGCACCCACCTTTCCGGAGCTATGCTGCCACAGTCTCGGCGATTTTGAAATCCTGAATTCGCGCGAGAAGATTTCTTATTCCGTGGACAACCGCGCGCGGCAGATCCAGAGGGACGAAGTGATTCCCTACTGGCAAGGCCGCTCGATGCGCGATCTGATTTTCGCGGAGATGACTCCCGAATGGAAGGACGCTTACGAGGCAGGCATGTTCACCGAGTTCATGGAGCAACGCGCCCCCGGGCACACGGTGCTGGGAGACGTCATTTATCGCAAAGGTTTGACGGATCTTAAGACCGAGATCGAAACGGCTTTATCCCACCTGGATTTCCTCAACGATCCTGAGGCTTCGGCGAAAAGGGATGAACTACGGGCCATGGCGATCGCAGCCGACGCCGTAATCCGATTCGCGGAACGGCATGCCGAAAAGGCGGAGGAACTGGCGAAAGCGGAGTCTGATCGTGGCCGCCAAGCGGAACTGCACAAGATCGCCGAAGTTTGCCGTCACGTGCCAGCCGATCCTCCACGTGACTTTTGGGAAGCGTTGCAGGCCTATTGGTTTACCCACCTTGCGGTGGTGACGGAACTGAACACTTGGGATTCCTTTTGCCCGGGCCGCTTCGATCAACATTTGTATCCCTTCTATCAAAAGGGAATGGAAGGCGGCACGTTGACCAAAGACGAAGCCAAGGAACTGCTCGAGTGTTTGTGGGTAAAGTTCAACAATCAGCCTGCTCCTCCCAAAGTCGGTGTGACGGCTGCGGAAAGCGGTACGTACACCGATTTCGCAAACATCAACAATGGCGGACTAAAGCGCGACGGATCCGACGGCGTGAATGACGTCACCTATCTGATTCTTGATGTAATTGACGAAATGCATTTGTTGCAGCCCTCCTCGAATCTGCAATTGAGCAAGAAGAACTCGGATGCATTTCTGAAGCGTGGCCTTGAAATCATACGGCAGGGCTGGGGGCAGCCGTCGATCTTTAACGCCGATATGGTGGTTGAAGAGTTGTTACGACAGGGAAAGCGCATAGAAGATGCACGGTGTGGCGGAATCTCAGGTTGCGTCGAGACCGGAGCCTTTGGAAAGGAAGCGTATATCCTCACCGGATACTTCAATCTTCCCAAGGTGCTTGAGGTTACGCTGAACAATGGAATCGATCCGCGCACCGGAAAGAAGATCGGAATGGAGACGGGCGATGCGCGCGCTTTTTCCTCCTGCGAACAATTGTTCGCCGCTTTCCGAAAGCAACTGCATTACTTTGTTGACATTAAGCTGCGCGGCAACCAAGTTATTGAGCGGCTGTATGCGGACTATATGCCGGCTCCGTTTCTCTCGTTGCTGGTCGATGACTGCATCGCAAAGGGTAAGGACTACAACGATGGCGGGCCGCGCTACAACACGACATACATCATGGGAGTCGCGCCAGCCACTTGCACCGACAGTCTGGCGGCGATCAAGTACCACGTTTTTGATCGCAAGACCTTGAGTATGGAGGAGTTACTGCTGGCGTTGGCTCACGACTTCGCAGGACACGAAAAATTGCGCCGGTTGCTATGGGACCGGACGCCAAAGTTCGGAAACGATGACGACTATGCGGATGCAATCCTGGCCGACGTATTCAACGCGTTTTTCGAGGAGATCGATGGGCGGAGAAATACAAAGGGCGGAAGTTATCGCGTGAATTATCTTTCGACGACTTGCCACGTTTATTTTGGTTCGATGACCGGAGCCACGCCAGACGGACGCCGTGCTTGGGAGCCTCTTTCCGACGGCATCTCACCCGTTCAGGGCGCGGATCGCAAAGGGCCGACTGCCGTCGTTAAGTCTGCGGCCAAGATGGACCATGTCCGTACTGGAGGAACGCTGCTTAACCAGAAGTTCACGCCGCAATTGCTAAAGGGCGAGGATGGACTCGACAAGGTGGCGCACCTGGTCCGCTCCTACTTCCGCCTGGGAGGACATCACATTCAATTCAATGTGGTCACTGCGGCCACGTTGTGCGCCGCGCAAGCGGATCCCGAGAAATACCGCGATCTGATCGTGCGAGTCGCCGGCTATAGCGACTATTTCTGTGATCTAACCCGCGCCTTGCAAGACGAAATCATCGCGCGTACCGAGCACGAGGCCTTCGCTCCCGCCATACCAGAGACGGCCACGGTCTGAAACAAACGGCGCTCAGTTTGGCAGTGGGTTAGTTTTACCCACTGCCCTCAATTCGACGAACTGGCCTTTTGGTTCTTAATCTGCAGGTCGTTCACTACCTGCTTCACATTTGGAACCGCAGAAGCGATCTGCTCGGCCAGCGCGCGCTTGGATTGTGAGTTGACCTCTCCAGTGAGCGTGACCACACCATTCTTGACCTCATATTTGACAATCTTCTGAAGCCTATTTTGGATGAGAGCAGCGTGCAAGTTCTTCTCGATACCCTGGTCGAGATCAGAGTTCACCGCCTTCGCCTCGCTTTCGCCACCGGGAGGCATCACGGCAATCTGATTCGCGACAACCTGTCCAGTCGCGATTGACTTTGCAATCGATTCGGCTTGTGACTTGTCCGCGTCGGCTGCGACGTGTCCGCCAAGGGTCACTACACCTTTGTCGCGATCCTGACTTACGGAGACATCTTTGAGGCCGGCTTGATCGAGCGATTTGCGGATGCTGTCAGAAACATCGGGTGATTGCCTGG
>JADGNP010000657.1 GCA_017883425.1 Candidatus Sulfotelmatobacter sp.
GGACAGCGCGGTATTCGTCCTGAACAATCTGCCGCCCGGCAAGTACGGCGTGACCATTGTCGACGTGAACGGCGACAAGGATGCCAGAACGCTGACTTTCGTCCTACAGCAGGCAGGCGCCGACTGGAAACTGGCAGGCTTTTTCGCCAAGTCCTCACAGGCGGCAGGACACGATGCCGCATGGTTCACCCAGCGCGCCCGCGATTTCAAAACTAAAGCACAGAATCATAACGCCTGGCTGTATTACCGCGAGGCGATCGCCCTGTCCGCCCCAGTGGACTTCATGAGCACGCTCGCCACCGACAAACTCTACGACGAGGCCCAGGCAGCGCAACCCTCCGATGTGCCTGCGAACGGAAACACCGTGGACATAAGCGCCGGCGGCAAGATCTATCATTTGACCGAAATCTTTCCACTGGCCGTGGGCGACGATTTTGACGTGGTCGTAAAGTACCAGGCTGCCGATGTGTCGAATACCGCGCGCACGTTTCAGGAAAATACGGCCGTGATCAAGGCGCTGGTGGCGAAGTTTCCCGAATTTCGCGAAGCTTTTGCCGGAGTGGTAGCGCGAGCGGTGGAGCCCTCCGGCCGCGACTACGGTACGCTTCTGGCGATGAAGGAAATCAAATAGCAGTTGGCTGCTGCAGGGCGGTTTCAATGATTGAGGCATTGAGCGATTGAATCATTAAGTCATTGAGTCGCCATGTCAAATGATTCAATGCGTCAATGGCTCAATGATTCAATGCTCTCTCCAGTTGCCTTCCCCGTCCCGCGGGACTAGTATTTTCCAAGTTCATTTCACCGCAACGAACCTCTCACTCGATCTCGTTCCAAGGAGGATATATGGGTATTGCAATTTCCCCAATCCAGATTGATTCGCACGCCAGCGACTTCATCGCGAAGCCGCGCAAAATGCTGATCGACGGCAAGTGGGTGAATGCCGCGTCGGGCAAAACGTTCCCAACCTACAACCCGGCCACCGGCGAAGTTCTGGCGCAGGTCGCGGAAGGCGATCGGCAGGACATTGACGCCGCCGTGAAGGCCGCGCGCAAGGCCTTCGACAGCGGTCCCTGGTCGCGCCTGACGGCCTCCGAGCGCGGCAAGCTGGTGTGGAAACTGGCCGACCTGCTCGAACAGCACATCGAAGAATTCGCCACTCTCGAAACCCTCGATAACGGTAAGCCGCTCACCGTGGCGCGGGGCGCGGATGTTCCGCTCGCGGTCGATATGTTCCGCTACATGGCGGGCTGGGCGACCAAGCTCGAAGGCACAACCATTCCGCTCTCGGTACACTACACGCCCGGCGCACACTACCACGCCTACACGCTCCGCGAACCGGTCGGCGTCGTGGGCCAGATTATCCCGTGGAATTTCCCTCTGCTGATGGCGGCGTGGAAGCTGGCGCCGGCGCTGGCCTCGGGATGCACGGTGGTGTTGAAGCCGGCCGAGCAGACGCCGCTCTCCGCGCTGCGTCTGGGCGAGTTGATTATGGAAGCCGGATTTCCGGATGGTGTGGTCAACATCGTCCCGGGATATGGCGAGACGGCGGGCGCGGCTCTGGCGGCACACAATCTGGTCGATAAAATTGCGTTTACGGGATCGACGGAAGTGGGCAAGCTGATTGTTCACGCGGCCACCGGAAACCTGAAAAAAGTTTCGCTCGAACTCGGCGGCAAGTCGCCGAACATTGTGTTCAAGGACGCGGATCTAGATGCGGCAACCGCAGAATCCGCGAGCGCCATTTTCTTCAACCAGGGACAATGCTGCTGCGCCGGTTCGCGTCTGTACGTGGAGCGGCCGGTGTTTGATCGCGTCGTGGAAGGGGTGGCGGCGCAAGCCAAGAAGATCCGGGTCGGACCGGGCCTGGAACCGGAAACGTCGATGGGACCGCTCGTCTCCGAAGAGCAGTTGCAGCGGGTGTGCGGCTACCTGGACAGTGGCTTGTCGGAAGGCGCGACCGCGCTGACTGGCGGAAAGAAGCTGGGCGACAAGGGATATTTTGTCGAGCCGACCGTGCTGGTGAATACGAAAGACAACATGAGGGTGGTGCAGGAAGAAATTTTCGGGCCGGTGGTGACGGCGATTCCATTCGACAATCCGGAAGAACTGCTGCCTCGGGCCAACGACACGGCGTATGGACTAGCGGCTGGCATCTGGACGAAGGACATTTCGAAGGCGCACCGGCTGGCAGCCGCCCTGCGCGCCGGAACGGTCTGGATCAACTGCTACAACATCTTCGACGCGGCGCTGCCCTTCGGCGGCTACAAACAGTCTGGCTGGGGACGCGAGATGGGCAAAGACGCGCTCCAACTCTACACGCAGACCAAGGCGGTGTGCACTCGGCTGTAGCGTGCTCTTCCCCACTCTTTCGCAAGGAACGAAGCACGAAGCCGCGAGAGAGTGGGGCTTTCCTTCGTCGCCGGGCGCAGCGATTAGTTGTTTGGTGGCGCGGCCTTCTCGTTCTTCTTTTTTTTCTTATCCGCCGCTTTCTCTTTAGCTTCGGCGGCGGCGCTTTCGACCGTGTCTTCCACGACCTCGCCCGTCATCGCATCGACGTTGACTTCGTGGATGCCATCCGCCATCTTGATGTCGAAGGAATAGATCAAGCGTCCTTTTTCCCGCTCGATCTCCTTCTCCTGAATTTTTCCGGGCTCCTTGGCCAAGGCAGCTTTTTGCGCCTGTTCCATGGTGATCTTCGCTTCTTTGCTCAGAGCTGCCTGGTTGGCTTTCTGGCCGCCGCACCACGCAGGTAGGGTGAGCAGCGCAAGCAGAATTCCTACCAATATTGACGTCCTCATTTTCATTCTCCTGTTCCTGGTTTGCGTTGTTGGCCGCAGGTTTTGTTCCGCAGCTCAGAACGATCATTTC
>JADGNP010000658.1 GCA_017883425.1 Candidatus Sulfotelmatobacter sp.
GGAGAAGACGAGCAGGCGCGCAAGAATTTCGAGCAATCGTTGCGCTTCAATCCCAACCAGTTCAACGCCTGGCTCGGTCTCGGCCTCCTGGCGCAACAGCAGGGCAAACTCGGCGAAGCGATCAGCGATCTCTCCCGCTCCGTGGAAGTGCAGCCCACCACCCAGGCCTATTTCGAACTCGGCCGCATGCTGGCACAGACCGGGCATGTTCCCGAGGCGCTGGATGCCTACCAGCAAGCGCTGAAAATCTCTCCTGATCTCATCGAGGCGCAGCAAGCCGCCGACGCGCTCCGGCAACAGAAAAGATGAAACTGCACGGAACCTGCGTTCGCAAGCCTGCAGTGCCTCCGCTAGCTTTTTCTCGACGTCACCGCGAAAAACGCGGCGGCTTCCTGCTCCACGTTCTTACTGCCACAATGCGGGCACTTGGGTTTTTCTTTATCGTGCTCGTTCAGGGTTAGAACGGTTTCGAAGGGCTTATGACAATCGAGGCAAACATAATCGTAAACGGGCATGGGGACCTCCCGTGGGAATCCTGTTGAGCGAATTGTAACTCCGATGGGGATTGTTGATTGCTGATTCTTGCTCGTTGAATTAAATCCGCGTTCGCTCCCAGAACAGTTCCATTAGCGATCCTCGCCTTTATTCACCAATCAGGAAATCAACAATCAACAATTTGTCCCACGCGTTATTTCGCGCTGATGTCCACCGACGCGCGAGTGGTCTCCCAGTCGAACTGCAGAGTGCAGCCGCTAGCGGACTTGTCGTATACGATGGTGAAGTTCTCCACGGGCGCGGGCAGCTTCGAGACTTTCATGTCCACACGCGCCAGTTCGTCGCTTTCGTACTTGTACGGGATTCCCCATTCCCCGGTCTTTTTGTTGATGATCAGGGTCCACTTGTCAGTGGTGGGGACAGTGAAGATTGTGTAGCTGCCGGCCGGCACGGTCTTGCCGCCTACGTTCACGTCGGCGCTGGTCACAAAGGTTGTGGCGGAATTGGCTCCGGTACGCCAGACATCGCCGAAGGGCACCAGGCCACCGTAAATCTTACGTCCTTTCGCGCGGGGGCTGGAGTAGTCGGTCTTGATGGTCTTGCCGCCACCCAGATCGCAGGAAGCCGAAGCTGGGGGACTGGCCTGCGCCGAAGCGAACAGGGTGAGGGTCAACATCGTGAACACGAGAAGGGCAATCCGTTTTTGCATGGTCTCTCCTTTTGGGATATTGAATGCCAAGGGTTTTGACGCGTGAATGAGGAATAGGTCAGCAGTCAAGTCATTATGCGCCATGCCGGCATCCAGTTACAATCGTCCGATGCCGGTATTCGACGAAAAGCAGGAAGAACTGGAACACTACGAGACCATGATGGGCGTGCCCCGCGGCCGCCTAGCCGTCACCATGGACGCGATCACCGACGCGATGGCCCTGGTCGGCCAGCATGGCGTCTATTGCCAGAGCCAGCGTTGGCCGGGCAAACCCGTCATGGACATCCAAATCATCATGAAGAGCCTGACCGACGCGAAAGAGCTGATCCAGAGCGTCATGGAAGAGCTGAAAAAGCCCGCGTGATCTCCGTGTCCTCAGTGTCCTCTGTGGTTAAAGGGGTTTTCAGGGTTTCACGGTGATCATCACGACACCATGCGACGCAACCGCCGCAGAGAATTTCCCCGTGAACTTCCCCATGTCCTTGTGCTGCCACAAGTCGTGCACAGAAGCACCAATGCTGTTGGGATAACCAAGATCCTCCCAGTTGGCGGAGATCTGTTGTTCGGCCGCGCCCCGATTCAGCAGCACAACCGCACGGCTGCCATCCTTTAGCTGCTTCGCCCACACTTCCAGATCGCCGTTCTTGGCGACGCGCTCGCCCTCGCGTCCCAGCGCGTCCTGATTCACCGCAATCACTTCTTTATTCGTGAGAATGTCGTGAATCTCCGGCCGCATATTGCGCAAATCATTCCCTGCGATCAGCGGCGCAGCCAAGATCGCCCACAAACTGAAATGCGAGCGGTACTCCACGTCGGTCATTCCCCCATTGCCGACTTCCAGCATGTCCGGATCGTTCCAGTGCCCCGGCCCGGCATACGACTGCAATCCTGCTTCCTGATCGAGGATTGCCAGAACACCGTTTGAACAGCAGGTGCCGTCGGGCCATTTTTCTGACCCTCCCCACCTGTCGTTGATATCGCCTGTACTCCGCCATAGGTTGCCGCCGACTTCTTTGCCCCACAGCCAGGGCTTGGCCGTGCCCCACTCGCAGATACTCAGCACGATGGGACGCCCGGCAGCGTCGAGAGCCGCACGCATGTTGGCGTATGACGCCTTCGCATCCTGGGTAGTTGTGTTGCACCAGTCATACTTCAGGTAGTCGACCCCCCACGCTGCATATTGGATGGCATCCTGATACTCATGCCCGAGACCGCCGGGACGTCCGGCGCAAGTCTTCGACCCGGCGTCGGAATAGACTCCAAACTTCAGCCCGAGGGAGTGGATGTAGTCGCCCACGGCTTTCATGTCGTGCGGAAAGTGCTGCGCGTCGGCGACGATGTTGCCGCTCGCATCGCGGCTCACCTGCCAGCAGTCGTCGATGTTGACGTACACGTACCCCGCGTCTTTCATGCCCGACTTCACGACGGCGTCGGCCATGCCCTTGATCAGGTCTTCGCTGACATTGCACGCGAACTTGTTCCACGAGTTCCAGCCCATGGGCGGCGTGAGGGCGAGATTGGCGGAGACAGAGGGTTTTTCCTGCGCGACAAGGCCGGGGACGAAGAGCGAAATGACGAAGAGCGCAATACAGAAAGACAATGCAAGAAGAAGGCGCTTGGTTTTCATGCAGACGTTTTACCAGAAGTGCCTGGAGATTGGTAG
>JADGNP010000167.1 GCA_017883425.1 Candidatus Sulfotelmatobacter sp.
ACTTTTTCAGTGTTGGCAGGTTTTGCGTCACACCGGCGTCACAATGTAAGTCCGATCCAGTAGCGCGCGATCTCTTCCGGTCCGATCTAAACGCTGAGTCAGCGGCCATAGGATGAGTTCAGGTTTTCAGTTCTGATGTTTCCGCGCGAAGGCAGTTACTGCACTCCGCAACAGCCGTACGCCCAGAAATGTTCTGCGACAGACGCCCACTGTTTTGATGACGGGTTCAGTATGGCAGGAAGAACTCGAATTATTCCGCGATCGTGAGAACTATGGAACCACATGCGGCCGATCGGTTTGATGAAGAGCTATGAGTTGATTCAGTTTATCGAGCAGAGGTTTCCTCTCCGCGCCAAGGGCTCGAATCACTTCGGCGATGAGCGCGGCCTGCTCCGGCTTTCCAACTCGGTAATAGGCGTCGCACAGCAAGAACAACGCATCGGGATCAGCTGTACGGGATCTTTCCAGATACTCGATGGCGTCCGGCCAGCGCTGCTGCTGATATCGGATTCCGCCCATTCCGATCAAAGCAAGGGGTTCAACGGAATCGAGCGCAAGGGCTGACTGGAATGACTCTTCCGCGCCGGCCGCTTCTCCGCCGTTCAGTTGCACCATACCGAGGTACGCCGCGATGCGTGCTGACTTCGGAGCTTCGGTTCGGGCAATCGTCAGCAAGCGCTTCGCATCATCTTTTCTTCCCATGCTGTAGTACATGGCCCCGAGCAGGTAGTGGAGTTCTCCATGGTCGGAGTCTTTCGAAACCGGTAGCGTAGCCAAAAGGTCCAGAGCTTCCTGTTCTTTATTGGCCTGCAGCAGCGGTTTCACGCGATGCCATGCGTCTTCCTCGTCCGCGCCGTTGAGTCCACGGGACGTGTCGACCCTGTCGGTCATCGCCGTGAAAAACCTGGTCTCATCTTGCGCTTCCTTGCTTCGGCCGAGTTGACGGTATGCTTTTCCCAGCTGGAAGTGCGCCTTGATGAGAGAAGGCTGCACATCGATCGCGCGTTGTAGCGGCGCCACTGCGCCTTCAAACTCCCCCAGTTCCACTTGGGCCCTCCCCAGTCCGTAATACGCAGGACCATTTGCGTAACCGTGCGCGAGCGAGTCGGCGTAAGAATCGCGAGCCTTTTCCCAGTCACCCAGGTTTGCCCAAGACTCCGCGAGATAAAATGCAGCCTCTCCGTCTTTGGCGTCCTTCTTCAGGGCCGAGCCAAAGCTGGATGCGGCAGCCGGGAAGTCGGTTAAGTCGAACTGCGTCTTGCCGATCTCGAAGTCAATTCGCACCAGGTCGGGATTAAGGCGACGAGCATTCTCCAGCCAGGAGACTGCCTGCTTGCGGGTCTCGAGCGTGGTGCTCAGGTATTCCCCATATTTCTGGCAGACCTGTGCGTCGTTGGGTGCGATGCTGGCTGCCTGCGCGATCGTCTGGCGAGCTTGGTCCAGATCCGACTCCATGAAATAAGCTTCTGCGAGATAAAACAGAGGTTTGATCTTTCCTGGTCGGCTGCTGAGACTGCCCTTATAGTTCTCTATCGCCCTGGACCAGTTATGTTGTCGAAAGAACACCATCCCCAGCTCGAAGCGAAGGTCCGGATCGCTCGGAGAGTCGCGAAGTGCCTGCTCGTAAAGATCCTGGGCTGCGGACAACTGGCCGGCGCCGACGAGCTCCGCCCCCTGCTTGAGGACAGTCGCCACATCCTGGCGGGCTTGTCCCGCCGTCAGGGTCGATATCAACAGAAATGCGACCAGGGTTCTCATTCCATCCGGTATCGTACTACTTCGGAATGTTTCAACTATGGCGCTCGCGCCATTGCGTGAGTCTGGTTTGTTGTCCGATCATAAGCCATGCGCCAACTGATGCTCATCGTGGCCGCGACGGTGGCGCTGGTGCCGAGGCCCGGCTCAACCGATTCGCCTGGGATTCGATTTGAAGAAATCGCCGCGCGTTCCAAACTGAACTTTACGACCGCAGCGTCGCCCACCCCGAATAAGAATCAGGTAGAGACCATGGTCGCGGGTGTAGCCCTGCTCGACTACGATGGTGACGGCTACCTCGATATTTACCTCGTCAATGGCGCTGCGATCCCTTCGCTGAAGAAAGAATCGCCAGCCTATTGGAATCGGTTGTTTCACAATAACCATGACGGCACCTTTAGCGACGTCACCGCGCGAGCAGGTGTTGCGGGCGCAGGCTACGGCATGGGTGTGGCTGTCGGCGACTACGACAACGATGGCTGGCCCGACTTGTTCGTCGCCAACGTTACAGGCAACCAGTTGTTCCACAACAATGGAGACGGGACTTTCACAGACGTGACCGCCAAGGCAGGGCTCGAGGGTGCAACCCTGTACGGAAAGAAAATGTGGTCGGCCGGTGCCGGCTGGTTCGACTACAACAATGACGGCCTGCTGGATCTCTTCGTCGTCAACTACTGTAAGTGGGAAGTCAATAAAGATCCCTACTGTACGATCGGCGGCGGTGCCCGCGGGTACTGTCATCCCAAGTACTATGCCGCGACGCACAATACTCTTTACCGAAACAACGGGGACGGCACTTTCACGGACGTTTCGGAGGAAACCGAGATCGCGTCGCAATTTGGCAAAGGCATGAGTGTGTCCTTTGCTGACTATGATGGTGACGGCTTCCTGGACGTCTTTGTGGCCAACGATACTACCCGTAACTTTTTGTTTCACAATATCGGGGGGAAGAGGTTTGAGGAAGTTGGCGACTTGGCGGGCGTGGCCTACGGGTCTAACGGTGCGGCGCTTTCGGGCATGGGTTCCGATTTCCGTGATGTAAATAACGATGGCCTGCCCGACATCTGGCACACCGCGGTGGAATTCGAAACATTTCCGCTGTATGGCAACCGGGGACGTGGAGACTTCACTGACTCGACGGTCAGTAGCGAGCTGGCGCGGATGACGTCTCAGATGTCCGGTTGGGGAAACGGAGTCGTCGACTTTGACAATGATGGTTGGAAGGACTTGTTTGTAGCTCGCTCCAATGTCCTGGACAACATCAGCGGTCTGGTTTCCGAGCGACAATATCCGGAACGGAATTCCGTCTTCCGGAACCTGGGCAACGGAAAATTTGAAGATGTGAGTCCTCAGGCTGGTCCCGATTTTCAGAAAGAAGCTGCCCATCGCGGGGTGGCGTTCGGAGATATCGACAACGACGGGCACGTGGACGCAGTCGTAACCGTGCTGAACGGAGCGGTCAAGTTCTTCCGCAATGTTTCCGGGGACAACAACCACTGGATACTGCTGAAACTGGTGGGATCCAGAAGCAATCGGATGGGGATCGGGGCGCAAATCCGTATCACCACAGAGGACGGACGGTCGCAGTGGAACGAAGTAACGACGGCGGTCGGATACGCTTCCTCCAGCGACAGCCGGGTACATTTCGGACTCGGATCGAACCGTCACATCAAAGAAATTGAGATTCGCTGGCCAGGCGGCGTCCAGCAAGTACTTCGGGACGTCGTTGTGGACCACGTCATGGTCATCCAGGAACCGCCCGCGGCGAGCGTCGTACAACACCCGGGAAAATCCTATAATCACTAGTTCCGAAGTTCCGAGTGCTTTCTCCGGAGGATGTCATGGAAAGGCGTGAATTCTTGAAGGCGGGAACGGCGGCCGGTCTAATCAGTTCGGCGAAAATGCTTGAACCCCTCGCGAGAGCGGAGCAACCCGCAACTAACTCGGCGCCCATTCCACGGAGAACGTTAGGCAAGACCGGCGAAACCCTCTCCATTATCGGTTTTGCCGGCATCGTGGTGATGGAGAACAGCCCATCGTTTGCCAGCAACATCGTCGCAGAAGCCGTGGACCGCGGAATCAACTACTTTGACGTAGCCCCCACTTACGGCAACGCACAGGAGCGATTGGGACAGGCGCTTCAGCCGTATCGCGACAAAGTCTTCCTCACGTGCAAAGAAGAAGACTGGAGCAGGGAAGGGTCCGCCAAGTTGCTCGAGGAGTCGCTGCGACTGCTGCGTACCGACCATGTCGACCTCTACCAGTTTCACGCGCTTTCGAAGATGTCAGATCTTGAGCAAATCTTCGGCCCCAAGGGCGCCATGGAGACTTTCGAGGCGGCAAGGAAGGATGGCAAACTGCGGTTTATCGGATTCTCCGCCCATTCGGTGGAAGTGGCGCTTGCCGCCATGGATCGGTATCCCTTCGACACGATTCTGTTTCCAGTCAATTTCGTCCTCTATTCGCAGGCCAAATTTGGCCCGCAGGTGCTTGAGAAAGCCAGGCAGAAGGAAATGGGCATCATGGCGCTCAAAGGCATGGCCAAGACGACGTGGTCGGCTTCTGCAAAGGACAACCATCCTCATCCCAAGTGCTGGTACGAGCCTGCGGCATTTCCGGACGAGGCTGCACTGGGTCTGCGCTGGACGCTCTCGCAACCAATTACAGCCGCAATTCCTCCGGGCGATGAGCGATACTTCCGCCTGGGAATGGATGTCGGTCAGAAGTTTCAACCGATTACGGAACCCGAGCAGCAGCGGCTCATCGCGGGCGCCACAGGTGTCAATCCGATCTTCCATCTAGGCGCTAGCTAGAGCGTAGAGCCTAGTTCACAGCGAGTCCGCGCCAGTAAGCATTCCCCGCCTCATGGTGTGGAATCAGAACGCGCTGGTAGAGTCGCAGCACGACTTCCTGGTTTGCATACTTTGTCAGGTCGACTTCGATGTCCCGCCACTCCTGCGTTTCCGATCGGCCTTCGATCAGCTTATCGAGCACCTTGTCGTCATTCACATAGATCTGCAACTGCCACGCGCGTCCCGGATCCACGCCCGCCTTGAACTTCAAAGCTGGCTCTTTGCCCAAATTCGCAGTTCGCCTCAAAAGTGCTCCACGCACTTCATCGCGCGGATACGTAGATAGGACGTCGCCGTCCAAGTACGTGATACCGCGGATTCCGAGCATGCCACCTCCGGCCCCGCCAAACCCCGCGCGCTCCAGCGTCCAATCCGGATTCCAGTACTGCATCAGGTCGGCCAATCTGAATAATTCGGCTGGTTGAGTCGTGGGCTCCTGGAGTGAAATCCGGAGTGTGTTCCCGTCGTCGCTCGCTCCTTGAGCCGCAGCAATTGCGAGACCCAGTCTTTCTGTTCTCCTGGCGAGTTCCGTGATGCTCTCGTCTACCGGAGGAGTCAGCCTCAGGGGACCCATTTCCCCGCCCATGATCCGGTCATGGAGTTCCGCCACCTGCTCTGGCGGCAAGGCCTTCATTCCGTGCATCGCGGCAACGACTGATTCGGAGTTCGCCGCATTGCAATCGGCGTCCGCGAAATCGGCTGCGTGGGCGGCAAGCTGAATCGTCTTTTGAAAGTCGCCGCCGCCAAACCATACGCTGACAGCAACGAAACCACCATTGACCACCGCGTTATTCGTGGCTGGGTACTCGATTCCCCAGCGCTCATCAATGGCGCGAAAAATCTGGTCGGGACCGCTGCCGGTATCGGCCATCGCGATGATCATGTCCAAGCACTTGCGATACGGTGACTCAGGGTGGATCAGCGTTGCCGCCTTGCGGACAATGGCATGAGGATCCTCCTCCACGAAAGCGATGCTGATCATTCCGGAAACAAAGACTGCACCATCCGTGCCTTCGGCATAGCCATTGATGTGTCCTAGTTGGCGCGCCATTTTGGCAGCAGCATTAGGCATGCCGGGATTCAGTATGCCGTAGACGTCGCTGCTGAATTGCGGCCCGATGGTCCACCAGAGCTTGTTGTAGCGGGGGTGTCCCGTGTCCGGAGGCTTGATTCCGCGCTTCAAAAGCAGCAGGGCCTGCTCGCTGGATCCCCAGGAGCCGGCGTTATTCTCAAGCCACTGTTGCCCGAGTTGTTGCACGGTCAGCCCAATCCCGTATTTTTCGAAGGCGCGGATCGCAACCATTTCGTAATAGTAATCGTCGTCCACGGGAGCATAGCCGGGTAGGTGGGACAGAGGCGTAATTGACAGAGTCGAGGCCGGCTGGTGCTCGAAGCGACCGCCCGTTCTCTGGGCAATCATCTGTGCCGTCCAGACTGCCTGGATCCGGTCAAGATATTCGGCGTGCGACAGCCCCAGAATTTGGGTTGCTGGAGCTGGTTCACGTTGGGCAGGAGCATGGCTATGCAAGAAGACTGAAGGCAGAATTGACAAGCAAATTAGGAATGTCGGGTTCTTCATCTCTGGTCCTTTTTGGAAGGCGAAGCCGGCGGCGATGAGGGTACTACAGAAGAGGGGCGATGGACATAAATTTTGAAACGTTTTATATTTGGCAGCCGTAAGCCTCTTACTGTCCAGGAGCGCATTCCATGAAACTCGTAATCGCGTCGATTGTCACAGTAGCTCTCCTAGCCATCGCCTGCACCGTTTCAGCCCAAGACTCGCGCTTTCGTCCTGATCGTCAGCAGATTCCTACCCCCGGCTGCCTCAACATGAAAGGAGCGTGGGAAGGTGGATCCACACCGTGCACGCAGAATGAGCACGATTCCTGGCTGACCGACATTCGCCATTGGCGCGACGAGCGCCGGATTCGCATCGGCTACGAAGGCTCCCGCTACGACCTGCCGGCATTCAAGTGGACGCAGTCCAGTTTTTTTCAGCCGCAGATGATGGTGGAGGACCGTTATTTCTACGACCCGGTCGCGCACCGCTACACGGTCGATCGTTATCTCGACGATCTGGAAAAAAGATACGGTGGAATCGACGCGGTGCTGATCTGGCCCACTTACCCAAACATGGGCATCGACAACCGCAACCAGCACGACATGATCCGCTCCATGCCGGGAGGTGTACCGGGCGTGCGGCAAATGATTGCCGACTTCCATCGCCGCGGAGTACGGGTCCTGTTTCCGATGATGATGTGGGATCAGGGCACAAGGGATCCGGGCATGCCGTGGCCCGACGCGATCGCCAGCCTGATGGCGGAAGTCGGAGCAGACGGTATTAACGGAGACACGCAGGATGGCGTGCCGCTGGCTTTTTCATTGGCTGCCGACAAGGTTGGCCATCCTCTTGTGTTTGAGCCAGAAGGCGGCCCGTCGGACGAGGCATTGGCCTGGAACGTCATGACTTGGGGGCAGTACTCGTATCCATTTGTGCCCATGGTGGACAAGTACAAATGGCTGGAAACCCGCCACATGGTGAACATCTCCGATCGCTGGAAGCGAGACAAAACCGACAACCTGCAGTTCGCATTCTTCAATGGCGTCGGTTGGGAAAGCTGGGAGAACATTTGGGGCATTTGGAATGGAATCACGCCGCGGGATGCGGAAGCTACACGCCGCGTCGCGACGATGGAACGCGCGCTCGCACCTTTTCTTGTAAGCCCTGATTGGGAGCCGCTGGTGCCGATGTTGCGTTATGGCGTCTACGCCAGTCGGTGGCCATCCGGTCAGCAAACGGTCTGGACGATTGTGAACCGGAACGACTACGACGTTGAAGGTCCGCAGGTCGAGTTAGCGCCTGAGGACGGACTTCACTATTTCGATCTTTATGACGGGGTCGAGCTCACGCCCGCAAAAAATCAAGCCGGCCGAAGCGTCCTGAGCTTCCGCATCGAAGCTCATGGCTACGGGGCGCTGCTGGCTTCGCCCTCCGGTCCCGATGCCGGCATTCAGAAACTGATGTCGAAGATGAAAGAGTTGAGCGCGACACCGTTGTCCAGTTACTCCCACGAGTGGAAGGTGGTGCCGCAGCAGATAGTGCCCATTGCCGCTGTCAAGCCACCCTCTGGATCGCCCGCGGACATGGTTAAGATTCCTGAAGCGGACTTCGATTTTCGTATCGCCGGTATTGAAATTGAAGGATTCAACGACATTGGGGTCGACGTGCAGTATCCATGGGAGGATACTCCGCGCCGTTTTCACGATCATCCCATGCACGTCAAATCGTTCTGGATTGACAAGTATCCGGTCACGAACGCGCAGTTCAAGAAGTTTCTCGATGCGACTCACTATCATCCCCAGGATGATCTGAACTTCCTCCGCGACTGGAAGAATGGCACGTATTTAGCAGGCTGGGACAACAAGCCGGTGACGTGGGTGTCTCTGGAGGATGCACGCGCCTATGCCGCTTGGGCAGGAAAGCGTTTGCCACACGAATGGGAATGGCAGTATGCGGCACAGGGCACGGATGGACGCACCTACCCTTGGGGAAATGACTGGAAGGATGATGCCGTTCCAGTGCCGGACAAAGGCCGCACCATGCGTGGCCCGGATACCGTCGACGCACACCCGCAGGGCGCAAGCCCGTTTGGCGTAATAGACTTGGTTGGAAACGTGTGGCAGTGGACGGAAGAGTTTCAGGACGAGCACACTCGAGGAGGCATTCTGCGGGGAGGCAGCTATTACCAGCCCCAGGGGTCCATATGGTATTTCCCGCAAGCGTATAAGCTGAGCGAGCATGGGAAACTCTTGCTGACGTCGCCTAGCATGGACCGCTCAGGCGGACTCGGTTTCCGCTGCGCGCAAGATTCAGAGTAGTCGTGCCGGGAAACTGATTCCACACCTGAAAGCCGGGACTGCTGGCCGATAGCAGCGGTCCCGCGGACTACAAAACGGCAATCTGCTAACCTGAATCTGGTGCGTGCTGCCCAATGAATCCTCCGGTAACAATGCGGCAAATTGCGGAACGGGCTGAAGTGTCGATCGGCACGGTATCGCACGTCATCAATGACACAGCCAAGGTCCGTGAAAAACTCCGCCAGCGGGTACTGGACGCGATTCGCAGCCTTGGTTACCAGCCCAGCCAACTGGCACGAGGTCTCCGCCGCAACCAGACCAACATCGTGGTGATGATCATCCCCGACATAACCAATCCGTTCTTCCCCGCGGTGGTACGCGGCGTGGAAGATGTCGCGTATAAGCACTCTTTCCGTTTGGTCCTCTGCAACACGGACAATGATGCGCACAAGGAGAGCTTCTATCTGAATGAAATGCGGTCCTATCGGCCGGCCGGCTGGCTTGTGATCCCGGCAACGGACAGCCAGATGGCGACGCAGTTGAAACCGTCGGCGGTCTCAGGGGCCCCGGTCGTCTGCATCGACCGCCAACCTCCCGGATGGAAGGGAGACGTAGTTCTGGTAGCCAACGAGGCGGGAGCCCATAGCGCCGCGCAACATCTTCTGCGCATGGGACACCGTCAGCTCGCGGTCATCACCGGACCTCTCCATCTGACCAATGCCGTCGAGAGACTGAAGGGATTCAAACGCGCCCTGGCTGAAGCCAAAGTGCCCATCGAACCGGAGTACATTCAGGAAGCGCGGTTTAACCGCCAGAGCGGATATCAGGCCGCGACGCGGCTACTGCGCATGCTACCCCGACCGACTGCGATCTTTGCATGCAATGACCTGATGGCGATGGGCGTGCTCCTGGCGGCCCGTGAGATGGGTCTGCACTGTCCCGAAGAGCTGTCCATTGTGGGATTTGACGACCTCGATTTCGCCGAGTTCACTGCCCCAGCGCTCACGTCGGTACATCAGCCCGGCTATCAACTTGGTGCGACTGCAGCGCGCCTTCTGCTGGAGCGAATGAACAGCGGAAGACAGTCCCCTAAGAAGATAGTGCTGCCGAGCGAACTGAAGATTCGCCATTCGGTCGCTTCTCTTTCCCCCGCACATTCTCCTTCCAGACCGAAGCAGCACGAAGAGGCTGTCGAGATTCGCTGAGTTTCCCGAGAGACGGTCCCTTTCTGAGCCCAGACTGATATTCGTTTTATTTCTGCTTGACAACGGTTTTGGAGCGGGCATAGACTGCGCCGTTGTAGATTGAAACGTTTTTG
>JADGNP010000168.1 GCA_017883425.1 Candidatus Sulfotelmatobacter sp.
GAAGGGCACGGCTTCAGCCGTGCCGCCAGGAGCTGCAACGGGTTTCGGCTTTAGCCGCTGAGGGTGCACACTCTACACCATCGCGAGAACTGCTCTAGACCCAGTTTTTCAGCAAACTGTTCAGGCGCTGCCGTTCCACGAAAAAGCCCCGGCCAAAAAGGCCAGGGCTGATCTTCTCAAACTCAATCGGACCGCTTAGTCCCCTGCGACCGAAACTTCCGGCATCGCCGCAGTTATCAGTCTCCCGTTCGGCGTCGCCACCAGGCCGCGTTCAACTTCGTCCAAGTTTACGCGTTTGATGTCCCACGCCAGACCGAGCGTCTTGAGCGCCCAGATTCCGTACCAGTTCATGTCGACTTCATACCACTTAAACCCATGCTGCGCCGCCGTCGGATGCGCATGATGATTGTTGTGCCAGCCTTCGCCGAACGTCAGCACTGCCACCCACCAGCTATTGGTCGAAAGATCGCGAGTCGCGAAGCGCCGCTTGCCCCAGGAGTGCGTCGCCGAATTCACCAGCCAAGTAGCGTGCAATCCAACCACGGTGCGCATGAAGATGCCCCACATCAGGAAGGGCAGTCCTCCGATGGCAAGCAAAACTACGCCCAGCACAATCATGGGAACGTAATGATATTTCGTGATCCAGACGTGAAACTTATCTTTGGCCAGGTCGGGAACGTAGCGCGCCAGCGTGGTCGTGTCATGGTGCATCGATTTGCCCATGAGAATCCATCCCATATGCGCCCACCACTTGCCGTCGATCGGCGAATGCGGGTCGCCTTCCTGATCCGAATACTGATGATGAATGCGATGCGTCGCCACCCAGAAAATTGGCCCGCCTTCCAGAGCCAGCGTGGCGCACACGGTCAGGAAATACTCCACCCACTTCGGAGTCTTATACCCGCGGTGCGTCAGCAGACGGTGATAACTCATCCCAATGCCGAGGCTGCCCGAAACCCACCACAGGAACATCGCTACAAACAACGCCTTCCACGTGAAAAAGAAGAGCGCGGCCACGGCCCCAACATGAAACGCCGCCATGAAGGCCGCCGTTATCCAGTTCACTTCATCTTTTGCCGCTTGTGGTCTTTCCAAATCCTGAAGTTCCATATCCAAGGAAGGTCCCCGTTTCGTGGTTGTTTGAGTTCGATCAACCCCGTTACTAACCTACCAAGGGAAGAATAAGTTGACTGTAATACTTGTGTAATAGAGGGGTTTTCGGGAATTACCGCGGTAACGAACGGGTACCCTCAGGCCTGATTTATAGCCAATTTTTGGCTCTGTATTTCTCAAGTCCGGCATTGGTCAGTTCGCCGAGTTCCGCAAACAGCGCCTCATCCGGCGCGCGGGAAATTAAGGCGCTTGTCGCTTCAGTTGACTTTCTCCGCGGCCTTGCCCGCGTTTCTTAGCGCACTTTGCGATTCAAGCTTTTGACCGGGCCCAAGCAATCGACTTCGTCTGATCCCCTACGCGGCCTTCCCCTTCACCTGCACCCCCGCCCATTTTTCCAGCAGCATCAGCGTGGCGGCGTAGTCGAGGTCCCGGTTCCCCTCTTCCGACGCCATCTCGTAGATCTCTTCCACGGTTTCCAGCGCCGGCAGTTTCACCCGCGCCTCCTTCGCCGCTTCCAGCGTCAGCCGGATATCCTTGTGCATCAGCCGCAGCGGAAAGTTTGGCGTAAAGTCGCGCTGCAAAATAAACGGCCCTTTGTAATCCACCACTCCCGACCGCACCATGGTTGCCTCAATCAGCGACAGCAGTTGTTGCGGGTCCACGCCCAGCTTGGTGGCCAGCGTGAGTGCCTCCGCGAATCCCTCAAAAATCAGCGCGATCTGCAGGTTCATGGCAAGCTTCGTGGCCTGTCCCTTGCCGGTGTCGCCCATGCGGAAAATCTTCTTCCCCATCGCCGCGAACAGCGGCTTCAGCCGATCCACCGTTGCTTCGCTTCCTCCCACAATGAACACCAGCGTCCCGTCCCGCGCCCCGATCTTCGACCCCGTCATCGGCGCATCCACCCAAGTCACGCCTCTCGTTCCCACGCGCTCCGCGAATTTCACCGTGGCCGAGGGTGAAATCGTGCTCGAGTCCGCGATGATCATGCCTTCCGTGAGCGACGCCTCCGCGCCATCCGCGCCAAAGATCACGCTCTCCACCGCATCCGTGTCGGAAACGCACAACCACACCACTTCCGCGCCCTGCGCCGCGGCCGCCGGACTAGGAGCGACCCCTGCCCCTTCTACCAGTTTGCCCGGTGTACGATTCCACACCGTCACCTCATGGCCTGCCTTGACCAGGTTCGTTGCCATCGCGTGACCCATGATTCCCAACCCCACAAACGCAACTCGCATGAGGACCTCTCCTTCGTCCGAGAACAACTCAAAAGAACGCTTTCGGATTAGATATGACCGGCGCGATCAAGGTCAAGCAACGACGCGCGAATGACCAACCAACCGAGGCCTCATCCCCAGAACGGCCACAAGCAGGGCTCCTTCCTCACAGACCGGCCGCACGGTGTGAAAAATCCTTCACATCGACACCACACCGATGATCGGGTATAGTGCGCGGGATGGATATCGTCCCTGCTCGACGACCGTCCGTCGACCCCCTGCGAACCATTGAATCTCTGCATACTAAGGACAATCCTGATGAAATCGTCACTGCCCAACTTCTTTCGTGGACGAAACGCGTTCGCCCTCTCGATGCTTCTGCTGGTCCTTTGTCTCGCGCTCGCGCTGCCTTCTCGCGCCCAAACCTCGCTGGCAAGAATCAGCGTCGATAATCTCACCAACACCGACAGCGACCACAAAACCGAAGTCGAGCCCGACATGTTCGCCTGGGGTAACACCATCGTGACCACTTTCCACGTGGCCCGGCGGCCCGGCAGCGTCGGCTGGGGCAGCGGCGATGTCGGATTCTCTACCTCCATCGACGGCGGCAAGACCTGGCACTACGGCAATCTCCCCGGCCTCACCGTCAACTTCAAAGGCGGAACCTACGGCGCCGCCGCCGATCCCTCCGTCGCCTACGATGCCAAGCACGGCCAATGGCTGATTTCTACCCTGCCCCTTGCCGGCCTGGACTGCTGCTCTCTCATCGGAGACGTCGCCGTCAGCCGCTCCACCAATGGTCTGAACTGGGGCAACCCTATCATCATCGACAAGACTCACCTCGACGACAAGAACTGGACCGTCTGCGACAACACCACGACCAGTCCCTTCTACGGCAACTGCTACACCGAATGGGATCAAGCCTTCGGTACCGGTGACGTTCTGATGAGCGTTTCCAGCGATGGCGGAAAAACCTGGGGTCCCGGTCTCGCCTCTTCCGATCGCGCCGGTGGTCTCGGCGGCGAGCCGGTGGTACAGCCCAATGGCACGGTCATCGTGCCCTTCGAGGGCGGAGGCATCGACGTATTCAGTTCCACCAACGGCGGTGTGAGCTGGGGCAGGAGCCAGGCCATCGCCAGCATCTCCAGCCACTTCGTCGCAGCCGGCTTGCGCAATCCCAATTTGCCTTCAGTAAGTATTGACGGAGCCGGCAAAGTCTTCGTGGTGTGGTCCGATTGCCGCTTCCGTTCCGGCTGCGCTTCCAACGACATCGTGATGAGTACATCCACCGACGGCAAGACTTGGAGCGCCGTCACTCGCATTCCCATCGACTCGACCACCAGCACGTTCGATCACTTCATCCCCGGCATCGGCGTCGATCCCGCGACCTCCGGCGCCAATGCGCATATCACGATCGTTTACTACTACTATCCGAACAAGAGCTGCACCACCAGCACCTGCCAGTTGGATGTAGGCTTCACCACTTCACTGGATGGCGGCACAACCTGGACCGCCGGCGTGAAAATCGCCGGACCGATGAAGGTGGGCTGGCTCCCGAACTCCGACAACGGACCGATGGTCGCCGACTACATTGGGGTCTCCTACGTAAACGGCAGTCCGTTCGGAGTCTTTGCCGTGGCTCAGGCTTCGGTTGGCACAACCTTCAACGAAGCCATGTTCACAACCAAGGCTCCGCTACCGGTCTCCTACGACACTCCGCGATTCAGCTCCATCAACGACCATCCGGTGCCAGGTGCCAAGTCCGATCACGAGATGAAGTTTTTCTACGATGACGAGGGACATCGCGAAATTCCGCGTGCGCGCTGGATCACAAACACCGAACCCCAGTAGACCTGTGTGGGCGATGAAGCTTGTGTAGCGGGGGTTGTGTGGGTCCGGGTCTCAGACCCGGACAGGCCGAGCAAAGCTCGGCTGGCTGTTAGCCGGCACACCCCACATTCGACCGCATCGCAAATCAAAGCCGCCAACAACTCGCTGGCGGTTTTATTGTCTGTAATTGCGCCGCCCACGCCACATTACCGCCGTTACTGGCCGCGAAACTAAAAAGCAGCCCGTAATCCCTCCCCTTCATCTAACATGAACGAATGGTAAATAAAGCCGCCGCATCGCTCTTAATTACTTTCTCGCGGCGATAAGGTTTAGGATTAAGGGGTTGAGGCTGCTTCCGGTGCAACCCCGGGCTCCGTAGCAGGATGATTAAGCAAACGCTTCGCAATCCGGCCCTTCGTAAACGCGCCACCCAGTTTGGACGTTTGGTGCGTCACTCCGCGGTAACTCCGCGTTGCGGCGAGACTCACAAACCGCGCCTCGCCACCAACGGAGAACTCGGCGTCACCTTCATCGGCCATGCGAGTTTCTTCCTGCAAATTGGCGGACAGAGCGTGGTCATCGATCCCAACTTCGCGCGCTGGCTCTTTGTGTTGAAACGCCTGCGCCGTCCCGGCCTGCGCATCGCCGATCTGCCGGCCATCGACGTGGTGCTGGTTACACACGCCCACTTCGATCATCTGCATCGCCCGTCGCTGCGTGCCCTCGTGCAGAACAACCTGCGCAAGCGTGGCGTTGCGCCGTCCATCATCATCCCAACGCATGTTTCCGATCTGGTCTCCGATCTCGGCTTCTCCGAAATCATTGAACTCGACTGGTGGAAGAGTTCACGCCGCGGTAACTTGTCGGTAACGCACGTGCCTTCGCGCCACTGGGGCGCTCGCATTCTGAAAGATTCGCATCGGGGTTACGGCGGCTTTGTGCTCAAGGCGGGCAAGCACTCCGTCTATCATGCCGGCGATACCGCATACTTCGCCGGCTTCAGCGAAATCGGACGCCGCCTCGCCCCCGAACTCGCATTGCTCCCCATCGGCGCCTACAATCCGCCGCAGTTCCGCAATGTCCACACCAATCCGGCTGACGCCATGCGCGCCTTCCTCGACCTCAAGTCCCGCTGGATGGTCCCCATGCACTACGGCACTTTCCGCCTCTCGCACGAACCCGTGGACGAACCTCTGCAGCTTCTCGATCAGGAAGCTTGCGCAGCAGGCACCAAAGACCGCGTCGTAGTGATGGAAGAAGGCGTGACCCGATTCTTCTGACGGACTTGAGCTCTTCCTCCGTGCAACTCAGTGTCCTCTGTGGTTAGTCGCTTCTTGAACTCTCCGCGCTCCTGTAACACTTTTTTGACAATTTGTCCTCGGATTATGTTGTAAACTGCCCTGCTCGAATTTCCCGCCTAGGAGATCCTTATGTCAGCAAAACCCATTCCCGAGGGCTATCACACTCTCACACCATTTCTCACCGTCCGCGACGCGGTCCGCGCCATCGAATTCTACAAACAAGCGTTCGGCGCGGTGGAACGAGGCATCGCGAAAGGCCCCGACGGCAAAGTCATGCACGCCGAGCTAAAGATTGGCGACTCCATCATCATGCTGAGCGACGAATTCCCTGAATACGGAGCTCTCTCCCCGCAAAGCAGCGGCGGCGCAGGCATGGGACTGCACATCTACCTTGACGGCGTCGATGCCGCCTTCGATCGCGCTGTGAAAGCGGGCGCGCAGGTCGAAATGCCCGTCACCGACCAGTTCTGGGGCGACCGCTACGGCAAGCTGAAGGATCCGTTCGGCCACAAATGGTCGATTGCCACTCACACCAAAGACATGTCCGCGGATGAGATGAAGGGCGCTATGGACGAAGCCATGGAGAAGATGAACAAGATGCAGAAGACCGCGTAGACCTATCACTCTTGGCGCCTGTCATCCTGAGCGAAGCGAAGGACCTATGCAATTCTGCCGTGCTTAGGTCCTTCGCTCGCCGACACAGAATCGACGCCTCTTTAGTACGCCAGCAAGAATCTCAGATCGCGCAGATTGTTCCCGGTTGGCCCGATCTGGATCGCATCTCCCAGCGCACTGAAAAACGGGTACGCATCGAATTTTTCGCGCGCGATGCGGGCATTCAGCCCGCGACCTCGCGCTCGCTCGAGAGTCTTGCCATCCACCACCGCTCCGGCCGCGGAACTGTTCCCGTCCACTCCGTCCGTTCCCGCGCTGAGCACCGTGATGTTCTCGCCCGCGATCTTCTGCGCGCACGCTAGCGCGAACTGCTGATTGCGCCCACCAACTCCGCCGTTCGCCACCTTCACCGTCACTTCCCCACCCGAAATCAGACATACCGGAGAGAATTGCCTTCTTAACTCGCGCACTCGCTGCAGCAAATAGTCAGCAGCCTTCTCGTAATCCCAATCGTCGCAGGAGTTGTCCACGTGCACGATGAAGCCCGCGCGCTCCGCCGCGACGCTTGCCTCTTCAATCGCCGTCTGGTTCGATAGCACGGGCCACCAGCGCGCGCGATGAAATGCCGGATCGTCCGACTTGGGCGTCTCTTCGAAAGCGTGGCGCTCGAACAACTCCCGCGTCGATTGCGGAAATTGTTTTCCCAGTCCGTACTTTTCGGCGATGCGGTAACAATCTTCGACGGTAGTCGAATCGGGCATCGTCGGACCGGAAGCGAGCGCGTCGGGCGTGCTGTCAGGAACATCGGACACCAGCAGCGATACCTGCTGCGCCGGAAACGCCGCCTGCGCGAGCCGTCCGCCTTTCACCGCAGATAGGTGTTTGCGCACGGCATTGATCTCGGCGATGGGCGCGCCGGAATGCACCAAGGCACGATACGTCGTGATGAGATCGTCGAGCGAAATCTCGTCGTCGATGGGCTTTTCGACGATCGACGATCCTCCACCGCTGAGCAGGAAGATCACAAGCGCCGAAGCCGGCTGCGCCTCCAGCGCGCGCAACATGGCGCTCGCTGCCTGAATGGATTCCGCATTCGGCGTCGGATGCCCGCCGCGAAAATAGCGGAACCCATGCAACTGCGCTGCAGGCTGCACCGAACTGGCCACGATTCCTTCCAGCGATGCTCCAACCTGAGCGGACAGGGCCTCGACCATCGTGTGTCCGGCCTTGCCCAGCGACACGACCAGCACGCGCGAATACGAATGCAGGTCGTAAAGATCCTCGCAGACACGCAACACTCCGCGCTCGCAATGCACATGCCGCGCAAGTCCCTTGGCGATCGAGGCTTCCGCCAAAGCATGCAGGAAGATGTCGCGGGCTTTCTGGCGCATCTGGCTGAAGTCTCGGCCGGAATCAGACATGGGGAAGATTATAGAGATCACCTCAGAAAACGGCAGTTGGGATAGTAATGACGGTTTTCTCTGCGTTCTCCGCGAGTTCTTCGCGATCTCTGCGGTAAAAGCTTTTAACCGCAGAGTACGCTAAGGATGCGCGGAGATCGCTGAGAAAACCAGCGATGAGCGGCACTTACGAAATCACCTGTTCCTTCATCCACGATTCGATAGCTTCCCGCAACTCACGCAGACGCCCTTCGAAGAAGTGATCCGCTCCTTCGATCACCACTAACTTCTTCGGCTCCGGAACTGACGCCAGGAGCGCTTCCAGCTTCGCTCGCGGACCGAACTGATCGCGGGCTCCGCTGACAAACAACTTGGGCTTGGTGCAATCCCGCATGAAGTCAAACGTGTACACGGGCGGTTCCTCCGTGTCAGCGGCAAGCGGAGCAACGGGCGTTCCAACAGCGATGACCGCGTGAACCCGAGCATCCGCGCAAGCCGCGCGCAGTCCGACGGCCGCACCGAAGGAGAATCCCGCGAAGATCAGTGGCAAGTGATACTCGGAGTCGAGCCAGTCGAGCGCGGTGCGGACATCGTCCACTTCTCCATTGCCATGGTCGTGTTCGCCCTGGCTCAAACCAGTTCCGCGAAAGTTGAAGCGCAACACGGGAAAGCCGAAACTGTTCA
The DNA here is from genome assembly GCA_017883425.1 of Candidatus Sulfotelmatobacter sp. Lineage (GTDB taxonomy): Bacteria > Acidobacteriota > Terriglobia > Terriglobales > Acidobacteriaceae > Sulfotelmatobacter. The sequence continues at coordinate 8,158 of JADGNP010000168.1, forward strand.
GCGCCTTCATGGTGTGGAAGACGACCTTGTTGTGCAGCGTTCCGCCAAACAGCGGATGCGGATGGCAGACCACTGCAGCATGCGTGGCGTTGTCCGCTCCAGCGTTGAGCAACGCTTCCAGGCGTCCAGCAGGACCGTCGAGAAACAGCGAACGGATGGATGAGGTCGAGGTACTCACAGCCTCAGATTACACGGGATGAGCGGAAGAAAAGAAATCAGGAGTCAGTGGCCAGGAGTCAGTGGCCAGGAGTCTGAGGTCTGAGGTCTGAGGTCTGAAGTCCATTTACCGTCTGCTATTCTCTCCTCCATGGACGCTGTTACGCTGACGCGGCAACTGGTGGACATCGAGTCCATCTCCGGCAACGAAGCTGCGGTGGCGAACTATCTTTACGGAGAACTTTGCCGTCTCGGCTATCAGGCAATGAAGATGCCGGTTGAAGGCGATCGCTTCAACGTGTATGCGACGGCGGCGGAGCATCCGCATCCCGCGGTCGTATTTTCCACACACATGGATACGGTTCCGCCGTTCATTCCTTCGTCGGAAGATGCGGGACGCATTTACGGCCGCGGATCTTGCGATGCCAAGGGCATCATCGCGGCCCAAGTCGCGGCTGCGGAGCGGTTGCGGCAGCAGAGCATCCATGTTGGGCTGCTGTTTGTGGTGGGCGAAGAGCGCGACAGCCTGGGCGCGAAAGTGGCGAATGATTATGCCGCGAACAGTCAGGGTTCGCGATGCCGCTTTCTGGTCAACGGCGAGCCGACGGAGAACCACATTGCGCTCGCCTCGAAAGGAACGCTGCGCGTGGAAGTGACTGCGACGGGACGCATGGCGCACTCGGCGTATCCGGAACTGGGTGAGTCGGCCATCGACAAGCTAATTCCGGCGCTCACGCGATTGCGCGCGATGCCGTTGCCTTCCGATCCGGAAATTGGGCCGTGCACGCTGAACATCGGGTTGATCGAGGGCGGACGAGCGCCGAATGTGATTCCTGATTATGCGCACGCGGATCTGCTCTACCGGCTGATTGGTCCCTCGGCTGATTTGCGGCGGCAGATTCTTGCGACGGCGGGCGATCAGGTGCAGGTGACGTTTCCGCTGGAGCTTCCCTTCCTTCGCTTACGCACGGTGAACGCACTGCCAACGATGATCGCGGCGTTTACCACCGACATTCCCAAGCTCACCAACTGGGGCGAACCGCTGCTGCTTGGTCCGGGATCGATTCACGTTGCGCACACCGAGGGCGAGTACATTGAGAAGCAGCAACTGGCGGAGGCGGTTGATTTGTATTGCAGGATCGCGAAGCAGCTTCTGGCTTGAGCCTTTCGGCAAGCAAGTCGGTGCAGGGGCTAAACAGTTTGCTGAAAAAGGCATTTCCTGGCTGGTTAGCGTTCCGCAGCGGCTGAAGAGGCTGCGGAAAAACTCGCATTCCGCGCTGCAGCGCCTGAAGGCGCGAGTGATTAGCCACCACTTACGCGATGCCTGAAGGCATCGCCTGATACGAATCGTGAGTTTTTCAGCAGCCTGTGAAGCCGGCAACGATTTTGCAGCGCAGACGGCATCGCTGAAGCGATGCCCTGATACGGATCGCAATACGGATCGTGAGTTTCTCAGCAGACTGTGAA
>JADGNP010000659.1 GCA_017883425.1 Candidatus Sulfotelmatobacter sp.
ACGTCGTCGCCGGAGACCGCGTCATCTTCGACATGACCAACCGCTACTACCACCCCGACCCGGCGCAGCCGCACCTGGACTTCGCCGGCCTCACGGTCCTGACCTACGGCGGGAACGGGCTGTTCAAGCGCGAAGAGGACTACTTCGACATAACCGGCTATCCAAAGGAAGGCGCGAACGTCGGCGATCTTGGCGGCGTGATCAGCATCACGCTCTATAGGTAAAGGGCGTCGACACAAGCGGCATTAACTTTCCGTGCGGGGGATCGCAACCTGAGCCGCGTCGCCACGACTCTTTCAGTGTTCCGTCCCGAGCCATACCGAAGGCGTGATGTCAGCTTTTGTGCAGGTTTCTCGGAAGCCGGGATAAAGATGCCATCCATACGCTCGGGCAGCCGGCGTCCGAGAAACCTGCACAGAACCAGACCGTCCCGGTCATTCAATTCTTCGGCGGCGCAGCAATATGGCCGCCTTCGGCAGGATGCGCTTTTCGGCCGCCGCAGGCTAATTTTGCGAAAGATCATTGCCGATCGCAGGCGTGCGCTGAATCATGCTACATTAATAAAAAATGGACCCTTGAGAGCCGGTTCTCATCGGGGGCAAGGAAACAACCAGGGGCAAACCAATGGCAACAACAACCACGTACGGGGCGCTGTCCGCATCCGACCACAGCGCGCAGTTGCGCAAGGCGGTTATCGCATCAACCATCGGCACCGCAATCGAGTGGTACGACTTTTTCCTTTATGGAACGGCTGCCGGGCTTATCTTTGGCAAGCTCTTTTTTCCTGGTTCGGATCCGTTAACGGCGACTCTTTTATCCTTCGGCACCTATTTCATTGGTTTCGTCGGGCGCCCGATCGGCGCCGCGATTTTTGGTCACTACGGCGATCGTATCGGCCGGAAAGCAACGCTCATCGCTACGCTGCTGTGCATGGGCATCGCGACCTTCCTCATCGCCTTCGTGCCGACCTACGCTTCAATCGGTATCTGGGGTGCGGTCATCTTGACGGTTTTGCGGATGATTCAGGGCATCGGCGTTGGTGGTGAATGGGGCGGATCAGTGCTACTGGCGATGGAATGGTCACGCACCCACGGTCAACGAGGCTTGGTGGCGTCATGGCCGCAATTCGGCGTGCCATGCGGCCTATTCCTAGCGAACCTTGCAGTCCTCGCATTCAGCCAATTGTCGGGTGACCAGTTCGCCACCTGGGGCTGGCGAATTCCATTCGCGCTCTCGATCATTCTCGTTGGTATCGGGCTTTGGATTCGCCTTGGCATTCTTGAGACGCCAGTGTTCCAGCAGCTCCTGAACAATAAGAAAATTGAGAAGGCCCCCATCATCGAGGTTTTCAAGAAACACCCGAAGGAGATATTCCTATCGGCATTCCTGCGAGTGTCCGAGCAAGCACCGTTCTATATCTTTACTGCATTCATCTTCGCTTACGCCGTCGGCACTTTGCATATGTCGCGCGACTTTATCCTGATAGCGGTACTTGTCGCATCTTGCTTGTCGTTCATAACAATTCCGCTGTCGGGGCACATCTCCGACCGCATTGGGCGCAGAAAGATGTATCTGATCGGCGCGGCAACGACAGGCCTATTTGGCTTCCTGTATTTCGGCATGGTGGACACTGCAATTCCAACAGCAGTGTTCATCGCAATCGTCCTATCGCTCATCCCGCATGACATGCAATATGGGCCGCAGGCAGCACTGATTGCCGAGGCCTTCACGCCCCGGTTGCGCTACAGCGGCGCCTCTTTGGGTTATCAGCTTGCCGCCATAATCGCTGGTGGACCGGCGCCCCTTATCGCGACAGCCCTGTTCGCCACGTATCACTCCGGCTACGCGATTTCCATCTACATCGCCGCTTGCGCGGTGGTGAGCCTAGTGGCGGCGTCGTTCATGCCTGACTACACCGGCAAGGACATCTCGGTGGAGTACGACGACTAGCCGATTGAAATAAACTCGATCAGAAGCGAGGGGCATCCCTTCCGAAAATTCTATCCGCGCTAGATTAGCATCGTAAGGCAGAATCATCGCATCATTGATGGCGATGTTTGCAATCCTGCACGCACTCGGAATGTTCGTCGTCGACCTGTTCAAGTCGCGGAGCCGGCTTGAAGCTAAGAGCCCATTTCTCCTACTTCAACTCCACCGTTCTTGACCAACGATTGACCAACGATACGCCGCAACCAAACAAGAACAAACGTCGTCAAACGTGATCGAACGCCACGCTAATCATCAGATTCTTCCGGCTTCTCCGGGGCGGGCGTACCGCTCATAACGGCCTGGTTGGAGGTTCGAGTCCTCCCGGGCCTACCAATAATTTCAATACCAACCTCGATTTATGAGTACGCGCCCTTCGCGGCCGGTGTGCTGTTAGGCAATCAAATGAAATTGTACATCAGGTCTCGGCGTCCAGTCTGCCCACGAGTCGGAGATAAAAAACCCCGGGTTTGTCTGTCGGGGGCTGGACTCTCAGATGCCGCGCTTAGAGCGGCGAGGAATGGCATCCGAGAACACGGCCGCCGAACGACGCTTGCTGGCGTCGACCCTCTTGATCCGGTGGTATCGTCGAGTGGTCATAGCATTGTCGCCGCTGTGGGCGCTGGTGAGCACGGTCGGCCAGGCGCCCCTGTCAGTGGCGGGCGAGGCCATCAGTTCGGGCACAGATTTCGGCCGATCGCCCGCCGGCACCACCTGAACCACATGGAAGCCGTGCGCCTTGAGCTCCTTGAGCAGCGTCGGCAACGCCATAGCTGTGGCGGGGTGGATGTCGTGCAGCAGTAGGATGCCGCGGCCCTTGGCCTCCAGCCGTTGCAGGGCCCTTTGCACGATGGTTTGCGCGCTGATGTGCCTG
>JADGNP010000660.1 GCA_017883425.1 Candidatus Sulfotelmatobacter sp.
CGCGGACCCCAACCAGTCCAACGCATCGCAAATTATCACCGATCCCAACAATCCGCTGCTGTACTCGACAATCCAGAAAATGCAGCTTTTGATGCCCTACCCGCAGTTCTTTGGATTCTCCGGCGACGAGCCACCCATCGCCAACTCGATCTATCACGCGCTGCAGTTTCGAGCGGAGAAGCGCTTTTCGCATGGTTTGGAGTTTCTCGCGACCTACACTTTCTCCAAGTCAATCGACGATGCTTCGCTGACCAGCACCAACAGCGGCTACCTGGGAAGTTTTGCTAGTCTGCAGAACCCAAACAATCCGGCGGCCGAACGAAGCCTCTCTTCCTTCGACATTCCCCAAGTCTTGCAGTTCAGTTACACCTACGAACTTCCGATCGGAAGGGGCAAATTCATTGGAGGCAATCTGCACCCGGTGCTCAATGCCATTGTCGGTGGATGGCGCACCAACGGCATCTGGCGTTTTAACAGCGGCAGGCCGATCAACCCGATGCTCTATATCTCGCAGAGCCTGCCAACCTACGGGCCGCAGCGCCCGAACCTGATCGGCACGCCTCACCGTGCAAAAGGGAAGGACTCGGACTGGATCAAACAGTACTTCACCAGCGCAGACGGCAGCGATTTCCTCGCGCAGCCGGCGCAGTACGCGCTGGGCACCGCGCCGCGTGCCTTGGGCGCCGTGCGTAACCCGGGCGCCAACAACGCCGACCTGTCCATTTTCAAGGAATTCGGCTTGAGCACTGTTCGTGAAGGAATGCGTCTGGAATACCGTTTCGAGACCTTTAACACCTTCAATCATCCGCAATTCTGCGGTCCCGACACGACGTTTGGCAGTGACAGCTTCGGCAAGATTTTTTACCAGTGCAATGGTCCACGCGAGGTGCAAATGGCACTAAAGCTTTACTGGTAGCTAGCCGGCGCGCCGCCGCGTCATAAATCTACCCTGTCATCCTGAGCGACGCGAAGGGCCTATGTAGTTGACCGCGCGAGCGCATAGGTCTGTCGCTTCGCCTCAAGATGACAAGTCCGTACTGATGTCGCGAATTTACGGGACACGACACTAGATCAGTCACCTCCAGAACTGCTGACCCCGTGGCACGCGATAGCGTCCGTCGCACCAGCGACTTAGGTCAAGTCGGCTTGCGGCAAGTTGGAAGGCTTGTTGGCGTTTGGCGTCGATTGTTGCGGATGCCGGTAGAACATGGGCCATTAGGAGTCAAGCATATGGCTCAGCGTCAGACGACGAATGCGAGAGGAATTCACTTATCAAATTCCAACCAGGTGACTCCCTTAAGCCGCCCCCATGGACTCCATGGAGAGCCTCCGCAGTAGCTTGAAATCGTCAAGCATCTTGCCAGTCCCCAGCACAACGCAGCACAGTGGGTCATCGGCAATCGAGACCGGAAGTCCTGTTTCTTCGCGGATGCGCCTATCCAGGTCCTTCAACAGCGCGCCACCGCCGGTGAGCACGATGCCGCGGTCGCTGATGTCAGCTGAGAGCTCGGGCGGTATGCGTTCTAGCCCTAAACGAATGGCGTTCATGAGGGTCGACACGCATTCACTCAATGCCTCGCGGATGTCACTGTCATTAAGAATAATGGTCTTAGGTACCCCTTCAAGCAGGCCGCGTCCCTTGATTTCCATCGTCAGCGGCTTCTCCAGCGGGAACGCGCTACCAATTTCAATCTTGATCTGCTCGGCGGTACGTTCCCCAATGAGCAAGTTATATTTTCGTTTCACGTAAGTCATGATGGCTTCGTCCATCTGGTTGCCGGCCATGCGCACGGAGCGTGAGTAGACGATGCCACTCAACGAGATCACCGCAATATCCGTGGTACCTCCACCAATATCGACAATCATGCTTCCAGTTGGCTCACTGGTGGGGAGTCCCGCCCCTATTGCCGCCACCATGGCCTGGTCCACCAGATAGACCTCGCTGGCTTTGGCGCGGTATGCCGAGTCCATGACCGCGCGGCGTTCCACCTGCGTGATCTCCGCGGGCACACCAATCACAATGCGTGGGTGGACCAACATCTTGCGATTGTGTGCTTTCTGGATAAAGTAATTCAGCATCTTCTCGGTTACTTTGAAATCGGCGATGACCCCGTCTTTCAATGGCCGAATGGCAACGATGTGGCCCGGTGTACGGCCCAGCATTTCCTTGGCTTCTCTTCCCACCGCTTCTACCTCACCGGTGTTCTTGTTAATAGCTACGATGGACGGCTCGTTCACCACGATGCCCTTGCCACGAACATAGACGAGTGTGTTGGCGGTTCCCAGATCGATGGCCAGGTCGCTTGAGAAGAGACTAAAGAGCGGCCTTAGGTTGCGCAGGCGCGACGCAAAGGAATAAGAATTACGAGATGACATATAAACACTTCTTCCTAAGCTGCCTGATAAAAAACAGGATCATCCACCGAAGTTCCTCAGCCTCAGTCCTCGTCGGCCGAATCCAGTCCACTCCAAGAGTGGCCCTCAGTTGGCGTAAGCCTCTTATTCCTGCATGATGTGCTAAGACAGACTGCGAACTTGGGCAGCCAAGTCATATTTCGAACCGCTCAGTTTGCGGCGTCCTGACCACGTCAGATTCCCCGCCTCGCCCAGCTGGAGAGTCCGTGAATACCTCGCCACGCCAAAGATCCGAATCGCGTGTCAACCCGCGCGGTCGTTGTGCAGTTGTTCAGCCAAACGTCCGACAGCAAGGAGAATTCCATGCAGCAGAGCTTGGGGCCGGGGTGGACAGCCCGGAATATAAACATCCACCGGAAGTACCTTGTCGACGCTGCCCAAAGACGCGTAATTCTCGCCGAAGATGCCGCCACTGATGCCGCAAGCTCCTACCGCGACGACTACC
>JADGNP010000169.1 GCA_017883425.1 Candidatus Sulfotelmatobacter sp.
CGCGCGCCGTCGCGATACCGCCGCAGCGCCGACAGAATCGCTTGCCCATATAGATCCGCTTTGCGCTCTCCAATTCCTGTGATGTTCAGCAGGTCCGCAATCGAGGTTGGCTGTAATCGGCAAATCTCATCCAGCGAACTATCATGCAGCACGACATAAGCGGGCATGCCTTGCTCCTTGGCGGTCATCCGGCGCCATTCACGCAAGTATTCCCGCAACTCCTGGTGTGCCGCGGCCACCGGGGTCGGCACCACTCGCACGCCACCGGAACCCGCGCTCACCGCGGCCCGGCGCACAACCGCTGGGGTCATCGCTTCCGTCAGCCACTCTGGCGCGGCGCCGCAAACATCACAGCCTCCACATGACGCCCACTTCGGAGTCTCGCCAAAGTGCGTGCAAATCTGCCTGTGCCGGCACTTCCCCGCTTCCGCAAACGCCCGAATTGTGTGATATCTCTGCCAGGCACGGTCGCGCTCGGCCGCATCCAGAATCTGGTTGGCAAAATATCCGAGCAGTCCCGCATCCTGCTTCCGCCAAAGCAAAATACAGTCGGCTGGTTTTCCATCGCGCCCGGCGCGTCCCGCCTCCTGATAAAACTGTTCGACCGACTTCGGCAGCGCCAGATGGATGACCGCCCGCACGGTCGCCTTGTTGATCCCCAGCCCGAAGGCGATCGTACCGACGAGCACGCGTACTTCGTCCGACATCCAGCGCTCCTGATTGCGGCGGCGGGCGCTGCTATCCATCTTGGCGTGATAGCCCACAGCCGCGATTCCTTGGTCTTCCAGAAAGTCCACTGTTTCTTCCACCTTGTTAATGGTGGGCGAGTAGACAATCACATTGCCCTCGTCGTAATGGCGCAACGCGGTCACCAGCAGCGCGGTGTGCTGCACGCTGTCGCACTCGCGCACCAGATAGCGCAGGTTCGGGCGATGGAAACTGGCAATGTATTTGTCGGGATTGCGCAACTGGAGTTGCGCCAGAATGTCGTGCCGCACGTGGCGCGTCGCACTCGCCGTAAAGGCCGCAATGGGACGATCCGGGAACTTCCCGCGAAGGCTGCTCAACTGCCGGTACTCGGGACGGAACTCATGTCCCCACTCGGAAATGCAGTGGGCCTCGTCAATCGCGAAAAACGAAATGGGCACCTTTTGCAGCCATCCCAGCGTGTCGCCGCGCTGCAACCGCTCGGGCGACAGGTACAACAGCCGGAAAGCGCCGTCTCGCGCCTGTCTCATGATGCGATTCTGTTCCTCGTTGCTGACGGAACTGTTCAGAACCGCCGCGGGAATCCCCATCTGCGCCAGTTGCGCCGCCTGGTCCTGCATCAGTGCAATCAGCGGAGAAATCACCACTGTCGTCCGCTCCGACACGAGTGCGGGCAACTGGTAGCAGAGCGACTTGCCTCCTCCGGTCGGCATCACGACGCAGGTATCGTGTCCGGCCAGCAGGCTGCGAACAATCCGCTCCTGCAATGGCCGGAACGAACTGTATCCCCAGTAGCGACGCAACGGGGTGAGCAGGTCGGCTTCTGAGGTCATGAAGTCAGTATAGGGCGTGCCAGAAACATGCGGATTGCGCCGCCTCATTTTTGATATGCCCAACTCCCAAACCGGAACATGCGATTCAACTCTTCATTGCGAAGTGCGCGCTCGAAACCCTTGCCAGGTTTGTCATTCCGAGGAGCGCAGCGACGAGGAATCTGGTGTCCTCGGCGGCGGCTGTATCTCGTGGTTGGGTAGTGGTGCAGTTTCAGAATCTCGGCTGCTTAGCGGACTTCGCGGGGTCTTCTTTGCGAGCTTTGCGGCAAAAGATCTTAAACCGCAAAGTACGCCAAGGATTCGCAAAGGGCGCAAAGAAGTCATCGGAGAAACTCAAACTGCACCATTACCCGTGGTCGCCGCGAACACCCGCCCTCGGATGCGTCTTCTCGAACACGATCCATGCCACCGCGATGACTACGAAGCAGAGCACGCTGCCTTCGGGACCCACCGATCCTCCGCTGAGCCAGTCTGCGCCGCGCAGCGACGAACTCAGCAGGTGACCGGGAGAAACCATGCCGCTGTCCGGGACGGAGTAGAAGAAGGTCTCGCCCCAATCCCATGCGGCGTGAAAGCCCACGGCAAACCAAAGATTGCCGGTGCGTCGCAAGGTTAGACAGAAGAAGAACCCGATGAACGCCGCAGCCAGCAGTCCTCTCCACTGCTCATGGTCGTTCCTGAGGTGAATCAATCCGAACATACACGACAGGACCAAGGCCGCGGGCCAGAAGCCGATCCCGCGGGACAGCGTGAATTGCGTGTAACCGCGCAGGAAAAACTCCTCGAACAGTCCTACCAGCAGAAACATCACGGCCCAGAACGCCGCGAACCTGGCGAGGCGCGCTCCATGCAGCACGACATGACCGAACGCAAAGGCGTGTAGTCCGTAGAGCGCGAACATCAGCAGGCTGATCCCGGCAAATCCCCACAATGCACCTACCCAGAACAACCGCCCGAACGCTTGCTTTCCCGGCAAGCCATACACTTTCCACGGACGACGCTCGACTCGCGCCAATACTAGCGCCGGAATTACCGCTGCGACCAGATTGCCCAACTCCTCCAGCATCATGGACCACAGGCCGCTGGAGCCGAGATCCCTCGACCACGCCAAATCCACAGCCAGCTTCTGCAGCGGATAGAACATCACCGCGTAGAAGGCGAGTCCCCAACCTGGGCGCAGGCCTTCCGGGCCCAGAAACAGCGTGTGGGCGTACGAAGGTTGGGTCGCGACAGCAAAGTCCGGAGCAGACGGTGCGGGCGCTGGACTCTGTGCTGGATTGCTTTCCGTGTTTACGTCGAGTTCACTCATCGCAGAACGTCCTTCGCAGATCTTCTCGCAAAGTTTCGCAGCGGTGCGGTTTTGAGAGAGATTCGTATCAGGGCACGCCTTCAGGCGTGCCACATCACGTCGGACACAACCGGCTTTAGCCGCTGCGGCCGTCGCTGGACAAAGCGCAGCGGCTTAAAGCCGTTACTCCTCACGCCGTTTGGCGGCATCGCTCAAGCGATGCCCTGATACGAATCGTCCTTTCTCAAACTGACCCACCGTCAATCTTTCCCCGCAAACTGCCTCCGACATGGTAAAACACTCGGCTCGACCTTATGCGTCCATATTTCACGCGCGAACGCTTCGGACGTCCGCAGTTTCTCGCCGGGTTGCTGTTGCTGGCCTTTGTGGCGCAAGTCTTGTGGCTGGTGCATGCCGAACTACGTAGCGCTCACGAGCCTGATGGTCCGGAGGCGGTCCGCATCGGCGAGGGGTGGAAGCAGTGGCACGGACGCGGCATGGCTGCAGCTCCTTTCTTAGAAGTGGCCGTTGCTGCTCAAGATCCATTTCGCAGCGACGACAGTGGCTTTGATACCGAACATTCGCCACTGCTCTCCCTCGTCACCGCTGCGCCGTTGCTGGCTTGGCCGCAAGACTTTGGCAGCGACTCCGCAGCGTACTGGGAATGGCTTCCGCGGATTCCGTTTCTCGCCTGCGGGCTCTTCCTCGGCGCATCTTTGTGGTATGTTGCGCGGCGGCTCTGCGGCAACACGGGAGGGTTTGTCGCTCTCACCTTCTACTGTTTCTCTCCTTCCCTCATTCAGGCGAGCGCGGTCTGGCATACCGAACCGGAGATCGTCGCGGCCTGGGGAGCCTTTGGGACTGTCTTTACTGCTATCGCGGTCGCGCACACGCTCTACGCTCCGCGCGAAGTCGTGATGTGGAACTGGCGGCGCATCGTGCTGCTGGGCGTTTCGCTCGCGATCGCGGTGGGATCGCAGTTCTCGCTGATCGTCCTGGTTCCGATGGCGCTGGGCTTTCTGCTCTATGTCGCTCCGGTGCGTCGGCAGGCAGGACTGGTCATCTGGATCGCGGCTTGCGTGGTGGGATTTGTCCTGCTGTTCGGGATGTATTTCTTTCATGCGCACGCGTTTGCGGAGAGCATGAGGCGCGCAGTGTTCTGGGGAGCGACGTGGCGGGGATTCACCGTGCTGGGAGTTTACAAGCAGGTCGCGGTGCGGATTGGGCGCGCGTGTCCCGCGCTGGCGCTGGGGCTTCCGGTCGCGGTGGTGACTTACGCGGCGTGGCCGCGCACGCGCTACTTTGGCAACACCGCGCCGTTGCTGGTTGCAGTGCTGTTCTTGCTTTTGGGAATGGCGCATCCGCACGTTGCGGGCGCGGGATTTCTGCTGGCGGCTATTCCGTTCCTGTTCCTCTTCGTCGCGGGAGTGCTGGCTGACTTGCTGGAGACGCCTTACCGTCCGTTGGTGATGGCGTGCGTTGTGGGGATGATGGCAGCGTATGTGGTCTGGAGCGTGGTGAATCTGGCGCAGGTGCCGCAAGGGTGACGCAGTTTGGCGTGCGACCACGAGAGGCGCCCACAGGGGCTGAAGCCCAGATCCATTGCGGTCCACTTACGCGGCCCTGGAAGGGCCGCTCTTCCACGGTTTGACGCACGCCTGTGTGAACCCCCAGTGTTAACAACGCATAAAAAGCAAGCACCTTCGGGATCACTGATATTTCGCGGACTCACGATCGCGGGATATCCCCAACGCCAGTCTTCAACACGTGCGGCGCGCTGCTACAATTCCCTGTTTCACACTCTATGGTCCGACAGGCATGGTCCGATAGGGCTGCGAACTTCAACGCCCACAATCTCGTACTGTCTAGTGGGTAGGGCTTGGAGAAGGTCTCTCAGCTGTCTGATCGTCCAAGCCAGAGTCTCAAGGTTTAAGCAGATTTCCGGGGAGCGCAAGTGGAAGACGTCCAGGTCGTCGCGATGCTGGTCCGGCGCTGTATCGCCGGCGACTCCGCCGCCTGGGAGGAAATCGTGCAAACCTATAACCGACGCATCTACAACATCTGCTACCGCTTCGCCGGATCGTCCGACGACGCCCAGGACCTCACCCAAGACGTCTTCATCAAGATGTACCGCACCCTCTCGAGTTATGACCACAACAAGGGAGCGTTCGTCACCTGGGTGACGACCATCACCCGCAACCTGCTGGTCGACCATTTCCGCAAGACCAAGCAGGACCGCGTGACCGACTCCATGGACACCGCAGCGTCCGAGCACGAGGACGCCCAACCCCTCAGTGAGCAAATCCCGGACCAATCCGCTCCACCGGATGCGCAGGTGCGCAGCCGGGAGGTCGGCGAGACCGTCCACGCAGCCTTGGCCAGACTCTCACCCGAGCTTCGGGAAGCAGTGATTCTAAGGGACTTACAGGATATGGACTACCGTGAAATTGCCACCGTTTTGAAGGTTCCGGAGGGTACCGTGAAATCGCGAATAAATAGAGGGCGAGCGGAACTTGCGCGCCTACTACAACGTACCTATAGGCAGGTGATGTGATGCCAGACCAAACCAGTAACGGAATGCAGTGTAACGAGTTCGAACTCCTGCTCTCGGACGCCCTCGACGGCGTCCTGACCGGGACCGGACTCGACCGCTTCCAGGCCCACGCCCGCGGTTGCAAGGCGTGTGGTCCGCTGCTCGCTGAAGCTGAGGCGGGCCGCAACTGGCTGAAGGGTCTCACGGAGGTGGAGCCTCCAGCCAGCCTGGTCATGAACATCCTGGCATCCACAACGGGCGTTGACACCCAACGCCTGCGGGACACCGTACGCTCTCCCCAGCCTCGTATTTCCTGGTGGGAACACGCACAGGCCTCGCTGCTAGAGCCGATCTGGGCCACGGTCCGCCAGCCGCGCTTTGCCATGTCATTTGGCATGGCCTTCTTCGCGCTGTCGGTGAGCCTGACCGTAGCCGGCGTCAAACCCGCCGACCTGCGCCAGATCAGCCTGCGGCCGTCTGCTATCCGGCACACGTACTACGCCACCCAAGCCCGCGTGGTCCACTACTACGAGAATGTCCGGATCGTTTACGAAGTCGAGTCGCGCGTGCGCGAAATCAAGCGCACCGTCGCTCCCGCTGAACCCGGTCGCAGAGAATCTCGACCGGCCACACAGAAAGACAACAAGAACGACACAACACAACAGCCCGAGCAGAAGCAGGAACGCAACTACAGCCAGACCGATAGCCATCTCATTCTGGCCAGCGCTCCTCTGGGTCCATCTCTTCGCGATCTGCCTGTAGTGTCGGTGACCACGTACAGGAGGTTCGTATGAACTGCGCCACACACAGCGATACTGCTGCAGTGGCCTTCTGCCGCACTTGCGGCAAGCCACTTTGCAACCAATGCACCCGCGACGTCCGCGGCGTGATCTACTGCGAGGCCTGCCTGGCTGCACGCATGGAAGGCGCAGCCCCCGTCGCGGGATTTGTTCCGCCGGCACAGACGATCTATCCGCCAATCGGAGCGCCTTCGTCGATGCCCCGGCCTGCGATCAATTCCGGGCCGAATCCCGCGGTGGCCGGAATCCTCGCCGGATTCTTCCCCATCGGCGTGGGTGCGGTCTATACCGGCCAGTACGCCAAGGGACTGTCGCACCTGGTCGTCATGGTGCTGTTGATCCTCGGCGTCAGTTCGAACCTTCCCTGGCCCGTGATCACGGGCTTGGGCATCGCCATCGGTTTTTTCTACGTCTACCAGATCATCGATGCGATTCGCAGTGCGAAGGCCATCCAGATGGGAGAACCTGCTCCGGACCCATTCGGCTTGGCGCAAACCTTTGGCGCCGGCGAGAGATTCGAAGGGACCAAGGTTCCCGTCGGAGCCGCCATTCTCATCGGTCTGGGCATTCTTTTTCTGCTCCACACTGCTGGACTTCTTGAGTTCGGTCTGGATCGTTTCTGGCCGCTCATCCTGATCTTTCTCGGCGTCTGGCTCTTTGCCAAGCACTGGGGCCTGATCGGTGGCAACGCGGTCGTATGCCAGTGCCAACGCTGCCGCACCAGGAAGCTGATGGGGCCGGCGATGCTCGTCACCATAGGCGTGCTTTTCCTGCTCGGCAACGTTTCGCGAGTGGACTTTGGCAGAACCTGGCCCGCCATTCTGCTGGTGATCGGAGTGGTCAAGCTGATCCAGAGCAATGCTTCGTCGGACGGACACTTCGGACCCCTGCCTCCGGGAGCATCGGACTTTCCACCCAATATCCCGCCGCCTCCCGCAGTGCAGAGCACGGAGCCACCCTCTTCGGGCGAGGTGAAAAATGTCTAACCCAGTCACGACTCCAGGATTTTCGCCGGTTCCTCCTCTGCCGCCGCGGCCGCGCCGCTCCCTTGCCGGACCCTTCGTTCTGATTGTGCTCGGCACCGTCTGCCTGCTTGGCACCATGCACGTCTTGTCCTTGGGCCGGTTGGCCCACTTGTTCGCCAACTACTGGCCGGTGCTGCTCATTTTCTGGGGCGTGATCAAACTGATCGAGCACCAGCGCGCCCAGCGCGAAGGTACTCGTGCCGCTGGGATCGGCGCTGGCGGAGTCTTCCTCGTCGTCATGATCGTGGTTTTCGGTCTGATCGCAACCCAGCTGGAACACGTCAACTGGTCCGGCCTGCACGACCAATTCAACTTCGACGATGGCGACTTCAGCGATATCTTTGGCCAAAGCTACAACTTTAACGATCATCTCGAACAGAACTTCCCGGCGGGAGCCAGCCTCAAGATCATCGACACTCGCGGCGCGGTCAGCGTGCACGCCTCTGACGACAACAAAATCACCGTCGTCGTCCGCAAGCGCGTGGGCGCTGAGAATCAGAACGACGCCGACAAGTACAACAGCGAAACCAAGCCCACGATTACCGCCATCGGCGGGCTGGTTACGCTCGACGCCAAGGCCGAAGCCGCTGGAGATCACCCCGTCGAAACCGACCTTGACATCTCCCTCCCGCGCAAAGTGCCGGTCTCCATCATTTCCCGCCGCGGCGATGTAAACCTGGTCGGCCGCGATGGCGGGATCGACATCTCAGCCCAGCATTCCGACACGACGGTCGAAGACGTGAACGGCGACGTCAAGGTAAGTCAGGAAAAAGGCTCGGTGAAGATCGAGCAGATCACCGGCGACGTGCACGTCCAGGGCCGAGTCAACGATGTCTCGGTCGCCGACGTCAAAGGTGCGGTGCAACTCGACGGCGAATTTCAGGAGAGCGTGAAGCTCGCGCGCATCACCAAGACGGTGACCTTCAAGTCTTCCCGCACCGACATGGAGTTCTCACACATTGAGGGTTCCCTCGACCTCGATTCCGACGAGCTCCGCGCCGAACAGATTACGGGCCCGCTGCACTTAACCACCCGGTCGAAGAACATCCGGCTGGAAGAAGTCTCCGGCGATGTTCGCCTCCAGGATGACAACGGAACGATCGAAGTAGGGATGCGCACGCTGGGTAATGTCCAGATCGACAACCGCAATGGCGATATCCAGTTGCGCCTGCCCGACAAGGCCGGTTTCCGCCTGGATGCACGCACGCGCGGTGGCGAGATTCAGTCGGAGTTCCCTGAGTTGAAGGTGAGCAACGACGAGCGCGAGGCCAAGGCCAGCGGCAGCATTGGCAACGCCACCTCCCACATTGTGCTCAACAACGAGCACGAGGGCATCGAGATCCGGAAGGCAAGCTCGCAGCCTCCCAAACCTCCAGAGCCGCCGAATCCGGCCAAAGCAGGGAAGGCTCTGCCCGCCCCCAAAGTAAAAGTCGAGCCGACCGAAAACTGATAGGAATTGAGAGATTGATTCATTGATTCAATGATTCAATGAGTCAATCTCTCATTCTCTCCTTCACGAGTCCCTCGACGCGCGCCAGCACCTCATCCTCAGTCAACCCAGTCGAGTTGATCACCACCGCGTCCGCTGCGGCTACCAGCGGCGACGCTACTCGCGTGCGATCGCGCCGGTCGCGTTCGCGCAGTTCCGCGGCCACACTCGCGGCCACGTCCCCTTTGATCTTCTGCTGCGTCATACGCCGCTGTTCGCGCACTACGGGGTCGGCATCGAGAAAGATCTTTAGATCGGCGTGAGGAAATACTTTCGTTCCTATGTCGCGGCCTTCCATCACTACGCCGCCGCCAGCACCCATCTCCCGCTGGCGGGCAACCATCCACGCCCTGACCTTGGGATGCACCGACACCCGCGAGGCCGCTTCCGACACATCGCGCTCGCGGATGCGCGACGACACGTCGCGCCCGTCCAGCAGCGTGCGGTTTCCACCGATCGCCGGCTCAAGCTGAATGCGGGCGTTCTCCGCGAGCTTGACTAGCGCCGCCTCATCATCGAACGACGCATCTCTCTCGATCGCTTTCAGCGCCAGCGCGCGATACATCGCCCCGCTCTCCAGATTCACATACCCTAGTTTCCGCGCCAGCCGCGAGGCAATCGTGCTCTTGCCCGCCCCCGCCGGCCCGTCAATGGCGATGATCAGTTTGCGAGAGGACTGTTCGTCGGTCGAATGGTCATTCATCGTAGAAGTTAAAGATTGTACACGCTGGTCGGGAAGGTTTTGGGAAGGGCGCAGCCGCTTTAGCCGCGCCGTATAGCTTGGCAAACGCAGCCCGGCTTTACAGTCTGCTGAAGAACTACTCGGCATTGGGTGGCGCAGCGCTTTCAGCGCTGCGATAAAGCCTTTCTTTTCTTCGAGGGCTTCAGCCCCTGAGGCATCTAGGCCGAGTCTTTCAGCAGACTCTTTAGCCGCTGAGGGAAGCTTTGCTCATGTGGGGCCGGGTCTCAGACCCGGCCATGCGGAGCGAAGCTCCGCTGCGCTCTAGAGCAGTTCTCGATTTGCTGTATAGGGAAGGCAGGAACGGGAAGGGCACGGCTTCAGCCGTGCCGCCAGGAGCTGCAACGGGTTTCGGCTTTAG